>CAZEFP010000142.1:0-7620 GCA_964511565.1 uncultured Planctomycetaceae bacterium | reverse complement strand
TCGAGCGGCTCGGGGAGCGGGGGCTGGGACACGGCGGCGGGCGTGGTGTTCGAGAAGTCGGTTGGCAGGTGGACCTGGACCGGGCACCTCGATGGCGTGCGGGTGGATACGCCCCGCGCCTTCCTGGACGCTGGAGTGGACGTGGAGTTCCTCCTCTTCGCAGGCGCCGGCGCCGAGTACCGCTGGTCGGACCGGACGTCGCTGCTCCTTCAACTGCAGTACCGCTCGTCGCTCACCCAGGACCTCCCGCTCGAGGAGATCGACCGCGAGATCCTCGACCTCGGGGTCGGTCTGGCCCACGACCTGACCCGGGAGTCGGCCCTCACCCTCTCCTTCCACGAGGACGTGGTCGCCGCAGCCGGGCCGGACTTCACCCTCTACCTCGGCCTGAGCTTCGGCTTCTAGGGAGCGCAGCGCCCGGCATCAATCGGCGAGGAGCTCGGCGACGGCATCGGCGTGGCTCGCGCCGTCCTCCTCCCCGACCTCCATGAGCCGCCGGATGTAGTCCCCCTGGAAGAGGATGGTGGAGAGCAGCTCCTGGGACCTCGCGCGCCGGGTGCCCCAGCGGCGGGTCAGGAAGCGGAACGTCCCGGGGAGCTTGGGCTCGAACTCATTGGCGAGGCTCGCGATGTCCCGTGACGGCCGGATGACGAGGCACTTGATGGGCCTCAGGTGCTGGCGCTTGTCCGAGGGCAGCCCGGCGACGAGGCGGTTGATGCGCTCCAGGTGCATCGCGTCCTGGTCGAGGACGTCGAGGAAGGTGGCGCTCATGAGGTTGCCGAGGATCTGCGCCGCGCGGGGGGGGCCCTTGAAGCGCGGCCTTCGCGCCTCGGCGTCGGAGGGACGGAAGCGCGTGGAGACGGCGAGGATCCGATCGGCGCCCAGGTGGACGGCTGGGGCGAGGGGAGCCGTCAGGCGAACCCCGCCGTCGCCGTACCACTCACCGTCCACCTCGACGGGCGCGAAGAAGAGGGGGAGGGCCGCCGAGGCGAGCACGTGGTTCACCTTGAGGTCGGTCCGGACGCTGTGGCGCAGCGGCCGCTCCCAGTTCCGGAACTCCCTCCCGGCGGTGAACGAGACCGTCTGACCGGTGGAGTAGCGGAGGGCGATCAGGGCCAGGGCCTTGAGCCTTCCGGAGTCGAGGTTGGCCTGGATCCCGG
Organism: uncultured Planctomycetaceae bacterium; assembly: GCA_964511565.1. Classification (GTDB taxonomy): domain Bacteria; phylum Planctomycetota; class UBA1135; order UBA1135; genus Saltatorellus. Next base: position 6,460 of record CAZEFP010000142.1, on the reverse strand, counting down.
GCAGTCCCTGGCCGCCGAAGGCGACCTCGAGGAAGCGCCGCAGCGGGGAGCTGTCGACCATCCCGTCCAGCGGCTGCAGGGTCGGCGCCCAGCCGATGGCGAGGCGCATGCCGATGCACGCGGCGCGATGGAGCAGCGCGAGGCCGCGGGTCTCGAAGACCGAGTCCACGTCGATACCCCTCCAGAGGGCCTCGAGCTCCTCGGTGGCTGCCCCGAAGTTCCTCTCGCTGTTGCCCAGGTGGGCGGCGTTGATGGCGCCGGCGGAGATCCCGGTCAGGATGGAGGGGTCCAGGTCGGGGTGGGCGTGCCCGAGTCCGCGCAGGACGCCGACCTGGTACGCCGCGCGTGCGCCCCCGCCGAAGAGCGTCAGGGCGAGACCGGGGTCTCTCGCGGGTTGGCTGGGGCTGGGCATCGGTCGGCGCGCGCGGTGGAGGAGCCCGCAACGGGGCGGAGGCTCACCGACAGTCTGCGCCTCGCGGGGCTGCTTTCGAAGCCTGCAACCGCGTCAAAGGGCCACCGGGGCCGTGGCTCAGCGCTCGATCCGGACCTCGAGTGCGCCGCCGCCGTTCACCTCACGGATGAGGGTCACGCCGAGCTCCTGTCCGCTCGGCCCCTGGAGCCAGCGGGTCATGGCGGGCTTGAGGACGCCGTTCCCGCCCTGGCTCCCGAAGCCCTTGCCCGTGATCACGTGGACAGGGCTCAGCCGGAGGGCCCGGCAGCGGGTCAGCTCCGCCCGCAGCCTGCGCTCGGCCTGCTCGACCGTGCATCCGTGGAGGTCCACCTCGTGGATCTCCGGCCCCTCGTCCCTCTCAAGGGCGGAGCGGTCGTCCGGATCAAACCGGCGCCTGCGATGACGATTCCCGGAGGCCATGGCTCCTATATCGGACAGGATCGGCCCAGAATAATGGCCCGCTCGGTGGAATCACCGCCGACGCGACTTCTCCCGCCCCCTGAACACCCGCCCTCCGATGGATCTTCCCCGCCTCAGCCTCGCGTTCCTCGCCCTGCCCATGGTCGCCGCCTGCGCCTCCAACGCGACGGCGACGCCGGAGCCGGTGGCCACGGACACCAAGGCCAGCGTCGACACCCAGGAGCTGGACCCCAACGATCCGAACGTCGAGGTCTGCCCGGTGACGGGCGCCATGCAGCTCAAGTCGGACGCGGGATCCAGTCCGCACTGAGCACCAGTCCGCACTGAGCCCACGGGCTCCCCTGAGCACAAGGGTCCCACGGAGCGCTCTTGGCCGCTCGCGGCGCCCCTGGGGCGCGTCCATCGGGAGCGGCCGGGCCGCTCAGCCTGCGAGCGCCGCGGCGATGCAGGCCACCTCGACGATGTCGTCGGCGCTGCACCCGCGTGAGAGGTCCATGAAGGGGCGCTCCAGCCCCTGGACCAGCGGCCCGAGCGCCGTGGCCCCGGCGAGACGCTGGGTCAGCTTGTAGGCGATGTTCCCCGCGTCGAGGTCGGGGAAGATCAGCACGTTGGCCTGGCCCGCGAGGGGGGAGCGGGGCGCCTTGCGCTCGGCGACCGCGGGCACGATGGCCGCGTCCACCTGGAGCTCGCCGTCGCTGGTGAGCCCCGGCGCGCGTTCCTTGAGCATGGCCGCGGCCTGTCGGACCTTGTCCACGTGGGGGTGGTCCGCGGACCCCTTGGTGGAGAACGAGAGCAGGGCGACCTTGGGGGCCTCTCCCACCAGGCGCCGGTGGCTCTCCGCGGTGGAGATCGCGATGTCCACCAGCTGCTCGGCGCTGGGATCCGGCACGACGCCGCAGTCCCCGTAGGTCAGCGCCCGGTCCGGGAAGACCATCAGGAAGCAGGAGGAGAGCGTCTTCATCCCGCGCTGCAGTCCGATGACCTGCAGGCCCGCGCGGAGCACATCGGCCGTCGCCGCCTCCGATCCAGCCACGCCGCCGACGCAGTCCCCCGACGCCACGAGGGCGGCCCCGAAGGTGAGCGGGTCGCGCATGCGCTCGGCGGCCTCCTCGAGCGTCATGCCCTTTGCCTTCCGCCGCTCCTGGAGCGCGGCCGCGAAGGCCTCGGCGCGGCTATCTCGGAGCGGGTCGATGACCTCGACGCCGGAGGGCACGTTGCCCATGCCGCGCGAGGCCACGAGGACGGGCTGGACCAGGCCCTCGGCGGCGAGCCGGGTGGCCGCCTGGACCACGCGCTCGTCCGAGGCCTCCGGGAGGACCACTCGGGCGCTGGACCTGCGGGCCCGCTCTCGGAGTTCGAGGAGCAGATCCACCGTCAGCTCCCCACGCTCGCGAGGACGTCGTCGGGGATGTCGAGCTCCATCCTCAGGAGCGCGAGCCCGTGGGTCTTCCCCTGGGCGTCGGTCTTCAGGGACGCGGAGCCCCCGCCGCCGAGGCTGTCCTCCAGCAGGAAGTTGAGCACGCCCATGTTCGGCGCCTCGAACCGCTGCACGCCCCCGTGGTTGATGCCCTTGAAGTGCTCGCGCACGACCTCCTCCGTGAGGGCTTCACGGAGGAAGGCGTAGGCGGCGTCCGAGCGAGCGATGACGCCGACGTTGGAGCCTTCGCCCTTGTCTCCGGAGCGTGCGTAGGCGATCCGGTCGAGGGTGGTGAGGGTCATGAGGGGCCTCCAGGCTGGAGCTCGTGGACGGAGACGGTGGAGCGGACCTTGGTCTTGTCGAGGAGCGCGGGCCAGTAGCCGATGATCTCCGTGGCCTTCGGGCGGCCGCCTGCGAAGCCGGTCACCCCGGGGGGGCCGCTGGTGACGAGCGGCACGAGCTCGGAGCCGAAGCGGTTGACCTTGGCCCGGTCGGGCCCCTTCACGCCGAGGCGCAGGACCACCTCGGAGGGCTCCTCGCTCCCGGGGACCGAGACACCCTCGTGGCAGACGTTGGCGCCCACGAACTCCACGAGACGCTCGTGCTCGGGGTACTCGAACCCGTCGTACGCGAGGCGCTGCCAGACGATCTCGCTGGCGAGACGCGCCTTCGCCAGGGCGTCGGGGCCTGAGATGGTGAGCTGCCCCACGGACTTCCAGCCGTCCTGGAAGCTCATGGACACCTTGTAGGTGGGGGTGGCCGGGGCGCCCTTGACGCCGCTGATGCGCACCCGGTCGCCGCCCTCGTCGTCGATCTGGAAGGAGGTGAAGTCCGCCACCACGTCCGGGGTGATGTAGTTCGCCGGGTCACCCATCTCGTAGCTGAGCTGGTGGACGACGGTGTCCCTGGAGACCTTGCCCCCGGTGCCCTCGTGCTTGGTGACGGTGAAGGTCCCGTCGGCGCTGGCCTCCACGATCGGGTACCCGATCATCGCCATGTTCTCGATCGACTGCCAGTCGGTGTAGTTGCCCCCGGTGCACTGGGCGCCGCACTCGAGGATGTGACCTGCGACGGTGCCGGCGGCGAGCTGGTCGAGGTCGGCCTCCGTCCAGCCGAACTCGTGGATCAACGGCCCGATCACGAGGCCGGGGTCGGTGCCGCGGCCGGTGATGACGATGTCGGCGCCTTGGTTCAGCGCCTCGGCGATGGGGAAGGCGCCGAGGTAGACGTTGGCGCTGGTGACCTTGTCTCGGACGGGGGCGAGGGGCTCACCGGTGTCCATGTTGGTGAAGGCCTCGCCGCTCTCCATGAGCCCGTCGAGCTCCCCGAGGATGTCGTCGCCTTCGACCACCGCCACCTTGACCCCCTCGAGGCCGTGCTTTCGAACGACCTCCAGGACCGCGTCCTTGCAGGCCATCGGGTTCACCCCGCCGGCGTTGGCGACGATCTTCACGCCCCTCTCCATCGCCTTCGGCAGGACCCGGTCCAGGAGCGCCACGAAGTCCGTCGCGTAGCCCTTGGATGGGTCGCGCGTCTTCAGCTTCTGCATGATGCTCATGGTCACCTCGGCGAGGTAGTCGAGCGTCAGGTAGTCGAGGGGCCCCTCCTCGATGAGACGAACAGGGCCGAGGATCGAGTCTCCCCAGAAGCCCTGACCGTTGGCGATGAGGACCTTGTCCTTGGATTTCATGGCGCGCAGTGGGTGGGGATCGGGCGTCGTTGCCGCGATCCGGGCCGGCGAGTCTACCCTTTGGGGCATCGGCGCTCCCGCCCACCCCTCCTCCTCCCCATGCGTACCCTGCTCCTCACCGGCTTCGAACCGTTCCTCGACGTGCTGATCAACCCCAGCGGGGAGCTCGCCCGTGGACTCCACGGGGTCCGGCTGGATGGCGGCGAGGGAGGCCCGCTGGAGGTCTGTGGGCAGGTCCTTCCGGTGGCCTTCGAGCGCGGCCCGCGCGAGCTGGAAGCCGCCCTCGATGAGCTGGGCGAGGGGGTCGCGGCCGTGGTCTCGCTCGGGGTCCACCGGGGCACCGCCTTCCGCCTCGAGGAGCGGGCCCGGGCGGTGTTCCAGAGCACGCAACCTGACAACGACGGCCACCTCGGCGCCGAGGTCCGGCTGGGTGGCCCGCCGGAGCGTCGCACCTCCCTGGATCTCGAGCGGTGCGCACAGTGGCTGCGGGAGGCGGGCGCCGCTGAGGTCTCTCGCTCCGACGACGCCGGGGGGTACCTCTGCGAGAGGATCTACCGAGCCGGATTGGACGCCACAGCGGCGCTCGAGATCCCGACCCTCTTCCTGCACGTCCCCCCGGTGGAGCACCTCGCCGTCCTGGAGCAGGAGCGGGTCCTCCGCGGCTTCCTCGAGGCCCTCGCTCGGCACCTGGCAGGGTGAGTGGCCCCCGGGGCGAGCGCGCCTGATCCAGAACGAACAGGGCGCCCCTCGCCTTGGGCGAGGGGCGCCTGCGGGAGGCCAGGAGCCGGTGGCGCCGAGCCTGCTGGAGAGAGCACGCGGCCGTTATCGGCCTGGCGGACTCACTCGGTCTCCATGCTGGTCTTGATGGTGCCAGACATGGCCATCTCCATGCCCAGGTCCATGGACTGGCCGCCCATGTCCATGCCCATCGCCATGTCCATGCCGAGCTCGAGGTCCGCCTGGAGGCTGAGGCTGTGGGCGTGGCCGGCGGCGACGTTCCAGAGGAGCTCACCGGTGCCCTCGAAGGCCATGGTGAGGTCCATACGGTCGACGCTCATCTCGGCGGGGAGCTCCTCGCTTCCCATGGCCTCGGCGGCCATGTCCGACATGTCGGCGGCGGCGGAGATCTCCATCTCCAGCTCGATCACGGCGACGCTCGTGCCGTCGACGTCGCGCATCTCGACGAACTTGCCGGTGGCGCTGCCCTCGACGGCGTCCTCGAAGAACTGGCGGAAGTTCGACATCATCGCCGGGTCCGGACCCATGCCGGCCTGGGCGCCGTCGACCTCCATGTCGAGCTTGAGGTCCCCACCGGGGGCCAGGACATTGACCAGGCCCATGAGGTCGATGTCGTAGGACTCCCCCTCGGCGAGCTCGCCCTCGGGGAGCAGCGCGCGGAGATCCATGTCCTCCGAGAGGTTCTCAAGGAGATCGGCGTCTCCTTCCTCGCCCTCGGGGAAGCTGAGCTCGTACTCGCCGTCCTCGTCGTTCCAGGTGAAGATGACCGTCGAACCCTCGAGTTCGGAGCTGCCCGAGCCGCTGGGGGACTGGCTCTCCTCTTCACCCATCATGTTGATGACGACGTCCATCTCGAGCTCGGAGCCGATGGCGTCGTAGGTGCGCGAGAGCTTCTTCGGCTGGCCGGCGGCCAGGGCGACGTACTCGTCGGTCACGGAGGTGGTGGCCACCATCTCCATGCTCATCTCGATGTCCGGCATCATGGGGCTCGGCTCACCGTTCATCGTCATCGCCATGTCGTCCATTTCCATGGTCGTGGTCGAGACGAAGGTCTTGGTGAGCGAGGTCCCGGCCTTCGGGGCGAATTCGATCTTCGCGGCCTCGTTGCCGGTGAACGCGAGAAGGGCAGGAAGGGCCACCGCGGTGGCGAGGGCGAACTGGGTACGCATGGGGGCTGATTGCTTGTAGGAAGTGATGGCGGCCGTGGGGGGGGACCAGGGGCCGCGGGCGGACTGCGACGGCAGTCAGGAGCGTCAGGGCGCGCCATTTTCGCCGACTATTCATGCGTCCGCACCCCGCAGCGCGCCTCAAATTTCCGCAGCAAGTTCCTGACCGGGCGCGGCCAGGCCGTCATGGGCGTCGGGAGGGGGCTCGGCCGTCTGGAGGACGAGAAACGGCCCCCCGGGCAAGCCGTGGCTGCCGGGGGGCCGTCAGGAGGGCGCAAAGTCGCTGCCCGAGGGCGCTCAGTCGCCGAAGGAGATCTGGAGCGCGTCCGAGGTGTTGGACGTCACCTGACCTCCGACGGAGTCCCGGTGCCACATCTGGAAGTTCCAGGTGCTGCCGCCGAGGATCTGCTGCCCGTTGGTGGACGGGCTCGTGAAGTCGACCTGGTAGAAGGCGATTCCCAGCAGGGGATCGGCCTGGACGGGAGGCAGGCGGAACTGGGTCCCGCCGACGCAGAGGATGCCCTGGCTGCCCGAGATCGGCGTCTCCGGGGCCTACTTCTACACCGTGTGGGACTTTG
>CAZEFP010000141.1:0-7627 GCA_964511565.1 uncultured Planctomycetaceae bacterium | reverse complement strand
CAGATCCTCTCTCGACGCCGGACGGGCTTCTGCACGCAGTGCCAGAAGCAGCTCAAGTCGGCCATCAAGCGTGCACGTCACGTCGGACTTCTTCCCTTCGTGGGCTGATCGTCGATCCGACGATAGGAGCACAGATATGAGCGACGTAGAAGTCCTACTGCAACAGAGCGTGAAGCACCTCGGCCTCGTCGGTGACGTGGTCAAGGTCAAGCCGGGGTACGCCCGGAACTACCTCTTCCCCAAGCGCCTCGGCATCCCCGCGACGGAAGACGCCAAGCGCCAGATCGCCCGCCGCGCCGCCAAGGTGCGTGAGGCCGAAGCCCTCCGCCTCCAGGAGATCGCCGAGCTCGTCGGACGCCTCCAGGGGCTCGAGTTCAAAATCACCATGAAGTCGGACCCCAACGGCAACCTGTACGGGTCGGTCAACAGCGCGAAGATCGTCGAGCTCGCTGGCGAGCAAGGCGTGACCCTCGCCGAGAAGGACGTCCGTCTCGACGCGCCCATCAAGACCGTCGGCCAGCACAAGGTGAAGATCCATGTGAAGGACGACGAGTACGGCGAGGTCCTTGTGGACGTCGAGGCCGAAGGCAAGTCGAAGGAGGCCCTCGAGGCCGAGGCGGCCGCCGAGGCCGCCCTCGACGCCGAGGCCAGCGCTGAGGGTCCCGGCGGTCCGCCGTCGGACGACTGACCCTCCGTGACCCTGCCCAGGGGCGCCCATGAGGGCGGCCCGAGGGGGTGGGGCCACGAACGACAGAACAGTGGAGCCCGGGGGGACGACCCTCCGGGCTCCGCTCGTTATCCTCCAGGCCAGTCCGCGCGCGCGGCGGCGGGCTGTCACCTTGGATCAGCAGGACGAGCAAAGCGGCATGGGACCTGGACCGGATGAGGGGAGCGGGCCCGACCCGACGCTGGGCGAGGACGACCTGCCCGAGCACGGCGACGCGTTCGCGGGCAGCGGCTTCACGCCCGGCCGCTGGTCGTCCGAGGACGGCCCGTCGCCGTCGGGCGGCGACCCTGCAGGGGCCGCGGACTGGGACAGCGAGGACGGCTGGGACCCCGAGCCCGTTTCCGAGGACCAGGACGCCCTCGCCGAGGGCGACCCGCCCGAGGTCAGCTTCGACGCGGCGGAGATCCACTCCGACTCGGAGGGCTCGCCGGACGGCGACGCGCCGCCGGGCCTGGCCGAACCGACCGGCGCTCCATCCGCGCCGGAGGGGGCCGGGCTCACCGCCCCCCGGGTAGGGGCGGCGACGGCCACCCTCGGCGCGGCGGCCGTGACGGAGCCGGCCTCCGGGTCCCCGGACAGCCTGCCCTCGTTCGACCTCCCGCGCGACCGCGGTCGAGAGTCGTCCGGTGGGAGGCCCGCGGGCGGCAACCGGGTGGTGCCCCATGACCTCGGGGCGGAGCGGAGCGTGCTCGGTGCGTTGATGATGAGCCCGGACCGGCTCGTGGAGGTCTCGGAGATCTGCAAGCCCGCGGACTTCTTCGAGCGGCGCCACCGCCTGCTGTACGAGACGATGATCGACCTCGACGCCCGCGGGCAGGTGGTCGATGGCGTCACCCTCACCTCGACGCTGCGCGCCACCCGCAAGCTCGGAGAGGTCGGCGGCATCTCCTACCTGGGCGACGTCGCGAGCTCCGTCAGCACCTCCGCCCACGTGAAGCACCACGCGTCGCTCGTGGCCGAGACCGCGAAGCTCCGCGGCTTGATCGAGGCGTCCAACGAGATCGTGGCCAAGGCCATGGAGACCCCGCCCGATCGCGACGAGGTCCAGACCCTGATCGACGAGTCCGAGTCCGCAATCTTCAGCGTCGCCGCCAGCGGTGAGACCCGCGGCGCCGCGGGGGTGAGCTCCATCCTCGATGAGGTCTTCCACAGCCTCGAGGCTCAGCGCGACCGCGGCGAGTTCACCGGGATCCCCAGCGGCTTCTACGACCTCGACGAGATGCTCGGTGGCTTCAACCCGGGGGAGATGACGGTCATCGCCGCTCGCCCGGCCATGGGGAAGACCGCCTTCGTCCTGAACCTCATGGATCACGCGGCGACCCATGTGGCCGACAGCCTGGGGTACGCGCCCTCCGTCCTCTTCTTCAGCCTTGAGATGGGCCGCGCGTCGATCGTCCAGCGGATGCTGGTGGCGCGGGCGCAGGTGGAGGCGCATCGGCTCCGCTCCGGTCGTCTGCACGACCGGGAGTACGCGGACCTCGTCGAGGCCGCCGGGGCCCTGAAGGGGGCGCGTCTGTTCATCGACGACACCCCTGGCCTCTCGATCATGGCGCTCCGGAGCCGGGCGCGCCGGCTGAAGGCCGAGCACGGCCTCGACATGATCGTGATCGACTACCTGCAGCTGCTCTCGGCCAAGGCCGAGAGCCGCCAGCAGGAGATCAGCACGATCTCGCGGTCCCTCAAGGAGCTGGCCCGTGAGCTCGAGATCCCCCTGATCACCCTCGCCCAGCTGTCACGGAGCGTCGAGTCGCGGGAGGAGAAGCGCCCCCAGCTCTCGGACCTGCGGGAGTCTGGCTCCATCGAGCAGGACGCCGACGTCGTCGCGATGCTCTATCGGCCGGAGTACTACTTCCCGATCGACGAGAACAAGGGCAAGGCGGAGGTGCTGATCGTCAAGCACAGGAACGGTGCCACGGGCACGGTGGAGCTCCAGTTCCAGGGTGCCATGCTGCGATTCTCCAACCGCGAGCCTTCGATGGCAGAGCCCATCACTGGGCTGTAGCCATCACCAGCGCTGGCTTTGTACGCTCCCAGCCCCCGCCGCCCAGGGCCCCTGCCGGGGCGGCCAGCGGGAGCCCAAGCCAGGACCACCGTGCGCCTCGTCCAACTCCTCATCCTGATCGCCTTCGGGTCGCTCTCTTCGGCGAGCCTGGCCTTCTCGAGGCAGGAGCCGGGCCAGCCCGCGGGGCTGCCATTCGGGGACGACCGCCCGATCGTGATGGACGTCATGGTGTCGGGCCTGACCGCCCACGACGCGGACCAGGTGGTGGCGCTCCTGGGGGTCAAGGTGGGCCAGCCCATTCCCAGCTCGATCTCCGCGGCCCAGAAGCGCCTCTGGGATGACTTCCGCATCCTGGTCGCCCAGGGCGGGTACCTGTTCCAGGAGGTCGAGGGGGGGGTGCGGGTCCGACTGAAGTTCATCGAGTCACTGGTGGACCTCGACCCCCGCTTCGTGGGCAACAACAACTTCGACGTCAAGCGCCTGCGTGAGTGGGCGCAGCTCGATGACCGGGTCGAGGTCTACGTCGACGAGGCGGAGAGGATCGCCGAGCGAATCCGCACCGCATACCTCCGACAGGGCTACTACTTCGTCGAGGTCGAGCCGCGCTTCAGCGGTGACGGCGGAGTGCGATACCAGGAGATCATCTTCGAGATCCGCGAGGGCCCGAAGGTCTACGTCAAGGACGTCCAGGTCGTGGGCAACGAGTCGATCCCCGAGATCGGCTTCCTCTTCTGGAAGCAGAGCCTTGAGAAGTCCGCCTCGCTGGGCACGAAGGGTCGCGGCCTGTTCGCGTGGTGGGGGCACCGCTTCGTGGAGCAGGTGGTGGAGGAGGACGTCGTGGCGATGTCCGAGGTCTACCGCGACCGGGGCTTCCTCGACGCCGTGGTCGGTTACGAGACAGAATTCAACGACGATCGCAGCGGGGTCGTGGTGACCTTCCGGATCGACGAGGGCGAGCGGTACACGGTCTCCGAGGTGCGCCTCGAGGCCTTCGAGAAGGAGATGGTCGAGCTGGTGCCCGGCGGGCGTCGCGAGGCGGAGTTCAGGCCCGTGGAGCTGACCCTCCCCGAGGAGGAGCTGCGCGGGCTGCTCTCCCTCAAGCCTGGCGTCACGTACGAGGCGGTCCGGGTCGCCCTCGACGCCCAGTCCCTGCGGGACCGGTACGGGGAGGAAGGGCACATCGACGCGGGCTCCTTCGACGATCCCACCCGAACGGCCGGGTGGGCATTCCTCCCGCCCGAACTCGTCTACGACGTCGAGAACAAGACCGTCGCCGTGACGTACCGAATCCAGGAGGGCCGCCAGTTCTTCCTGCGCTACCTCGAGGTCGAGGGCAACGAGACCACCAAGGATCACGTCATCCGGCGTCGCTTCGCCCAGCTGGAGGGCGAGCGGGTGGACTCCAAGGAGCTCCGTGACGGCCTCCGGAGGGTGAGGGCGACCGGGTACTTCGACGACCAGTACGCCCAGGGAGCGCATCCTCCTCCCTCGCTGCGCTATCGGCCGGTGGAGGGGGAGCCGGACCTCGTGGACGCGGTGGTGAAGGTCAAGGAGGGCCGGACCATCAACGCCAACCTCTCGGGCGGCGTGGCCAGCGACCAGGGGCTCGTCGGGATCATCTCCTTGCAGGTGAACAACTTCGACGCCAAGAACCTGCCCTCGAGCGCCCTCGATACGTTCGGCGAGGTCTATCGGAAGGAGGCCTTCACCGGCAACGATGAGACCTTCGGGATCGACCTCTCGCCGGGCTCCGAGGTGAGCTACTGGCGCGTCTTCTACTCCCACCCCGACTTCCTGCAGCGCTACTTCGACCCCCTGGGTCTGCTCTTCGAGGTGCAGGCCCGCGACCGGGTCTTCCGATCGCACGACGAGAACAAGCGCTTCTTCAGGGCGGCGCTGACCCGCGCCTTCGGACAGGGCGACTACCAGGCGAGCGTCGGCTTCCGGACGCAGTCGATCCGGACGGATGACCTCGACCGGACGGTCGAGCTCCCCAGGACCCTCGTCGACTCGGAGGGCACGGAGGACTACGTCGGCCTGACGGGCTCGGTCAGCGCGAACTTCCTGGACAACCGGCGCCTCCCGCGGTCGGGCTGGTCGGCTCGCTGGACGAACACGCTCTACATGAGGGGCCTCGGCAGCGACGCCAACCTCTGGAAGTCCGAGGCCTCCCTGGACAAGTACTTCCACCTCTCGAGCGACCCGGACTCAGCGGCGCCGGGGATCTACCTGGGGCTCGGCGGGGGGCTGGCCGTTCCCTTCGACGAGGAGGAGGGCAGCGTCAACTACGGTGAGCGCTTCTTCTTCGGCGGCTCGAGGTTCGGCCGGGGCTTCCGCTTCCGGGGCGTGGGGCCCTACGAGGGCGCGTATCCGCTCGGGGGCGAGACCTTCCTGCGGGCGACGGGCGAGTACCGCATGCCGCTCTACACCCAGCCGGTGCCCGGGACGGCGCGCCGCCGGGAGCTCTTCCGCGGCTCGCTCTTCGTGGACGCGGGGGTCCTCGACCCCGAGGCCTACCAGGTCGACTTCGACGAGACGCGGGTGTCCGCGGGCTTCGCCCTGGGGATGATCGAGCCGTTCCCCGTCACCTTCAGCTTCGGTTGGCCGCTGGCCTCCGAGCCCGAGGATGAGCGCCAGACCTTCGCGTTCAGCCTCACGCTCCGTTGAGCCCGGCTTCCCTGTCCCGGGGGCGCCGCCGCGCCACGGATTGACTTGGCGAGCCCCGGGGGGCACCCTCTTCGCCCCGAGGCCCCGTCGGAGCATCCCCGGGCCCTTGCCTGATCCCGCGTCTCATGAGTGCACGTACCCTGGACGAAATCGCCGCGCTGTGCGGCGCTGATCTGGAAGGGGATGGTTCCCTCGAGATCACCGGTCCCTGCGGGCTGGGAGAGGCGTCGGCGGGCCAGATCTCCTTCCTGACGCAGGCCGCCTATGCCTCGCAGCTCGAAACCACGGCGGCCAGCGCGGTCGTGGTGGCCCGCGACGTCGTCATCGACCGGGAGGACCTGGCGGTGCTCCGGTGCGATGACCCCGAGCAGGCCTTCACCAGGGTCGTGCTGGCCTTCGCGCCGGAGGTCCCTCCCATCGCCGTGGGCGTGGACCCGAGCGCGGTGGTGCACCCCAGCGCCGAGCTCGGTGAAGGCGTGCGGGTTGGCCCCCTCGTCAGCATCGGCGCAGGCGCCGTCGTCGGCTCGGAGGTCGTGCTCCACGCCGGCGTCCGAGTGGGCGCGCGCAGCGAGCTGGGCCAGGGGACGGAGCTGCACGCCAACGTGGTGCTCTATCCCCACACGAAGGTCGGGGAGCGCTGCGTGATTCACGCGGGCACCGTGCTCGGCGGTGACGGCTTCGGCTTCCTGTTCGACGGGGCCCGGTGGGCAAAGACCCCGCAGGTGGGGAACGTGGTCATCGGAGACGACGTGGAGATCGGCTCCGGCGTCACGGTCGATTGCGCCCGCTTCGGCTCCACCGTCCTCGCGGAGGGCTGCCGGGTGGACAACCTCGTCCACGTGGGTCACAACGTGAAGGTCGGCAAGCACACCCTGCTGCTGGCGCAGGTCGGCATCGCCGGTTCGACGACCATCGGAGACGGGGTCATCCTCGCCGGGCAGGTCGGGGTGGCCGGGCACCTCTCCATCGGCGACGGAGCCCAGGTGGCGGCCAAGGCCGGCGTGACCAAGGACGTCCCGGCCGGTGGGCAGTACTACGGATACCCCGCAGGGCCTCGTCGCGCCCGCCTCAGGTCCATCGCTCGCTCCGAGCGCCTCCCGGGGGAGGTCGAGGCGCTCCGCAGCGAGGTCGAGGAGCTCCGAGCGAGGCTCGATTCCGCCCTCGCGCGCCTGGAATCGGCCGGTGAGGGTGCACCGGGCGCTGACATCGACGACACTCCCCCCGAGGAGATCCAGAGCTCATGAGTCGCAGGCAGCACACGCTCCGCACGCCGGTCGAGGTGACCGGGGTGGGGCTGCATACAGGGGAGGAGACCCGGGTCCGCGTGGCGCCGGCGCCTCCGGACCACGGGATCGAGTTCGTGCGGACGGACATCGAGGACGCCCCCTCGGTGCCCGCCCTCATCGGCAACCAGTCGCCCAAGGACCGCAGGACCCGGCTCGTGCGGGATCGGGTGGAGGTCGAGACGGTCGAGCACTTCCTCGCGGCCTGCAAGGGCCTCGGTGTCGACAACCTCCGCGTCGAGATGTCGGGCTCCGAGTTCCCCGGCGTGGATGGCAGCGCCATGCCCTTCGTGGAGCTCCTGGAGAGCGGCGGTCTCGTGGAGCAGAAGCCGGAGGCGAAGGTCTTCCGGCTGGAGGAGCCGGTCTTCGTCCGCGACGGCAACGCGACCCTCGTGGCGCTGCCCACGGAGAAGGACTGCCTCACGCTCCAGTACGTCGCCTCCTTCGAGGAGCCGGGGGTGGAGTCGGGGAGCTACCAGTTCGACATCGACGCCGAGACGTTCAAGTCCGAGATCGCGTCCGCGCGAACCTTCTGCCTCGCGTCCGAGGTGGAGGCGCTCCAGGCGGCAGGACTGGGCAAGGGAGCGACGCGGGACAACACCGTGGTGCTGGGCGACCCTGACACCGAGCTCCGCATGGCGGGTGAGCCGGTGCGGCACAAGATGCTCGATCTCGTGGGGGACCTCTCCCTCCTGGGCTCCGACCTGATCGCCCACGTCATCGCGACGCGCAGCGGCCACGCCACCAACGCGGAGCTCGTCCGGCGCCTCCTCGCCATCATCGAGGCCAAGGAGACCAGCGGGCTGGTCGAGCGCGAGTCGGGCATGGACATCCGTCGCATCCTCGAGCAGCTCCCGCACCGCTATCCGTTCCTGCTCATCGACCGCGTGATCGAGGTCCAGGGGTTCCAGCGCGCCGTGGCCATCAAGAACGTCACGATCAACGAGC
>CAZEFP010000140.1:0-7635 GCA_964511565.1 uncultured Planctomycetaceae bacterium | reverse complement strand
CGCCGACGAGGGGGTCGTGGAGACCCGCTGGCCCGGCGGCGGTCTGCGTGAGCGCTACGAGGTGGACGAGGCGGGCGTGAAGCACGGCGAGTTCCTGCGATACCGCGAGGACGGCAGCGTCGCGGTGACCGCGCGTTACCGCGACGGGAAGCTCCAGGGCCGCTACGCCGAGCTGGACGAGGAGGGCGAGCTGCTCCTGGAGGGGATGTACGAGCGGGGCGAACGCTCCGGGTACTGGCGGACCTACGAGGATGGCGTCCGCACCCTCAACGCCACCTACAGGAAGGGAGTCCTGGACGGCCGGTGGGAGAGCGAGGAGCCCGACCGCAGCCACAGGATCAAGGCGACCTACCGCCGTGGGGTCCTCGACGGCCGCTACAGCGAGTCCAGGCCGGCCGAGCGCTGGGAGCGTTCCGCCACCTACAAGAAGGGCGAGCTCGACGGGGCGGCGAAGATCAAGGTGGGCAACAAGGTCGTGAGCAGGCGGAAGTGGGAGCGTGGCTTCCTCGCGGAGCTTGACGGACGCGTTCCCTACCCCCGTCGTCTCGCCGCGCTGACGGAGGAGCTCGGCCAGGCGCGGGTGGTGGCCGAGGGCGACCCGAAGGACCCGATCTCGGCCGACCGGCAATTCGCGCTGATGCGGCTGAAGACCTATCGGGCGCTCTGCGGTCTGCCCTGGCGCACCATCACCCTGGATGAGAAGTGGAACGACCTGTGCGACGCGGCCAGCGAGGTCTGCCAGGCCAACGGCGAGCTCGACCACACACCCGAGCAGCCTGAGGGGTTCGATGAGGACCGATATCGGCAGGGGTACGAGGGGGCCAGCCACAGCAACCTGGCCAATGGCGGGCTCGCGCGGTCCGTGGACATGTACATGGACGACTCGGACCCGAGCAACATCGACCGGGTGGGGCACCGACGCTGGTGCCTGAACCCGAGCATGGGCAAGACGGGCTTCGGCGCCGCGGGGAGCTGGGCGGCCATGTGGTCCATGGACGGGAGCGGCCCGAACGCCAAGGGCGTCGACGCCGTGCTGTACCCGCCCCCCGGCTACATCCCCCTCGACCTCTTCGGGCCGCGCCATGCGTGGAGCATCCAGCTCATGAAGGGGAAGACCCCGTCGAGCAAGGAGGACATCGAGGTCGAGGTCGTGCGCCTCGATGAGTACCACCAGCAGCGGGGCGAACCGCTCGCGCTGGATTGGAAGGACATCAACCGCGGTGGATACGGGGGTGGTCCGTGCGTGATCTTCCGGCCTGTCGACCTCCAATACCGAGCTGGCGTGCGGTACGGCGTGAGGATCAGCTTCGACGGCGGGAAGTCCCTCGCCTTCGAGTACCTCGTGGAGTTCGTCGAGGCGCCGGGGAAGGACTGAGCCGAGCCCTCAGTCCTCGCGCTCGTCGACCCAGGCCATCTGGATGGCCTCGAGGATGCCCTCGTTCGAGGCGGCCGGGTCTCCGACGAAGCCCTCGAGTTCGGTGACCCAGCGGTGGAGGTCGGTGAAGCGCACGGTCAGCGGGTCCAGGTCAGGGAAGCGCTCGGCGAGGCGGAAGCCGATCTCGAACGGGTCGGACCAGTCGATGCGGGAGGCCGGGTCCACGGTCAGACGTCCCCGAGCTTCTTGCCGGAGACCGCCTCCTTGACGACGCTGTCCATCAGGACGGTCGCCAGGGGCATGGTCGCTCGGTCCAGGGTGTCGCGCGCGGTCTGGACCTCGTCCAGCTCGGTGGAGGACTGCGCCTCCTTGGCCGAGGCGATGGCCTCGCGGAGGTCCTCCATGGACTCCCGGTCGAGACGCTCCTCGGCCACGTCGAGGTTCGCCGTGGCGTGGCGCAGCATGATCCCGATCTCGGCGATCAGGTCGACCCGGCGGCGCTCCTCGAAGTCCTTCTTCGCGTTCTCGAAGGAGGCCTCGAGCATCTCGGAGACCTCGTCCTCGGTCAGACCGTGGGACGGCTTGACCTCGATCGACGCGCTGGCTCCGGTGCTCTCCTCCTTGGCGGAGACCGTCAGGATCCCGTCGGCGTCCAGATGGAACTTCACCCCCACGCGGGGCAGACCGGCGGGCATGGGGGGGATCCCTGTCAGCTTGAAGCGGCCAAGGGAGCGGCAGTCCGCGGCCAGCTCCCGCTCGCCCTGCAGCACGTGGAAGTCGATGGCGCTCTGATTGTCCGCGTAGGTGGTGAATCCCTCCTTCACCGAGCAGGGGATGCGGCTGTTGCGCTGGATCAGCTTCTCGGCCGCGCCGCCCATGGTCTCGAGGCCCAGGGACAGCGGCGTGACGTCCATGAGGAGGATGTCGCGGCTGCCGCCCATGAGCACCTCGGCCTGGGCTGCGGCGCCGAGCGCCACGACCTGGTCAGGGTCGAGCGCGGTGTGCGGCGCGCGGCCAAAGAAGCGCTCGACCTCTGCTCGAACCAGCGGGACGCGGGTGGAGCCTCCGACCAGGACCACCTCGTCCACGTCGCCGGGCTCGAGGTCGGCGTCCTTCAGGGCGCGCTCACAGCAGCGGAGGCTGCGCGCGATGAGCGGCGCCGCGAGGCGGTCGAACTCCTCGCGCGTGACGGTCCGGCGGACGTTGACGCCAAGCTCGGGCAGCGAGATGGCGAGGTCCGCAGCGGGGTCCCGTGAGAGGGCGATCTTGGCCTTCTCGGCGGCGAGGCGAGCCGCTTGCCTGAAGGCCGGCTCCCCGAACACGGAGTCGTCCACCGAGCCCGCGAGCTCGCTGCGCAGGAGGTCCACGAGCACGGCGTCCAGGTCGTCGCCGCCCAGGCTCGTATCCCCGTTGGTCGAGAGCACCTGGAAGACGCCCTCCTCGATGCTGAGGATCGAGACGTCGAAGGTCCCGCCGCCGAGGTCGTAGACCGCGACCGTGCCCTCCTCCTTCTGGTCCAGGCCGTAGGCCAGGGAGGCTGCCGTGGGCTCGTTCACGATCCGCAGCACCTCGATGCCCGCCAGCCGCGCCGCGTCCCGCGTGGCCTGCCGCTGCGCGTCGTCGAAGTAGGCGGGCACGGTGATGACGGCGCTGAGGACCTCGGCGCCTCCCATGGCGACGCTCGCTTGGGCGGCGACCTCCCGGAGGATCAGGGCCGAGATCTCCTGGGGCGTGAAGCGCTTGCCTCCGACCTCGACCTGGACCAGGCCCCGTTCGGTCTGGGAGACCTGATAGGGGAGTCGGCGCAGGACGGCCTCATCGAGCTCTCCGAGGGAACGGCCCATGAACCGCTTGATGCTGTGGACGGTGTGGGCGGGGTCGTCCATGGAGCGCGCCCGGGCGGTCCGTCCGACCACCGCGGTCCCGTCATCGGAGACGTGGACCACCGAGGGGATCAGCGCGGGCTCGCCCTCGACCTCCAACACCTCCGGCCGGCCGTCCTTCCAGATCGCGGGCAGCGAGTTGGTGGTTCCGAGGTCGATGCCGATGACGACGCGCTTGGGCTGGTCGTCCAGCACCTCGAGTTCGATGTATCCCACGGTTGGTTGGAACGAGGACGTTCAGGAGGAGACCGCGCCGGCCGAGATGCGCCCGAGGGCGCGGTCGACGTAGCGGCGAGCGTTCAGGCTCTGGCGGATTCCGGCCAGGGACGGGGCGCCTGGCTGGGGGAGGGGGGTGAGGGCAGCGCCGATCTCGGCCGAGATCCGGTCGCGGTGCGCGGTGAGGTCACGGGAGAGCTGTTGGAGCTCCTCGGACCCAGGGGAGGCCTCCTCGAGCACCTCGTTCCACTCCATGACCTCCATGAGGAAGGCCTGGGGCATGGACCCGAGGTCCTTCTCGCTGGGGCCGCCGAGGTCGGCTACCAGCCGATCGGCACGCCGGGTCTCGTCGGAGAGGATGGCGAAGGCCTCGTTGAGCAGCGCGTTGTTGCGCTCTGCCTTCGCCAGGGCCTCGTCGCCCTCGAGCGCGAAGAAGTCGGGATGAACCAGCCGCGTGAACCGGCGCAAGCGCGCCTTGAGGTCCTTGGTATCCACCTCGAAGGAGGGCTCGAGCCCCAGGAGCTCGAACGGGCAGGCGGAGTCCTCCGTGAGCATCAAGACCCCGCAGGCGCCACAGGCGAGCGGGGTCTCGAGCCCGGCGCCACAGCTCGGGCAGGTCACGTCCATCTCAGACGCTGAAGGACTCCCCGCAGCCGCAGCTCTTCGAGGCGTTCGGGTTCGTGAACTTGAAGCCACGGCCCATCAGGCTCTCCTCGAAGTCCACGACCGTACCGTTGAGGTAGAGGAAGCTCTTGGGGTCACAGACCACCTTGATGCCGTCCTCCTCCTTGACCTGGTCGGTGGCCCGGATCTCGTCGTCGAACCCGAGGGTGTAGGAGAAGCCGGAGCAGCCCCCGCCCTTCACGCCGACGCGCAGCGCGGTGCCGTCGGGCATGTTCTGGTCCTCGAGGATCCTGGTGACCTCGCTCTTCGCTCGTTCGGTGATTCCGATCGCCATGGATGATCTCCGGGAGAAGGCGCGCTCAGGCGCTCTCTTCGCCGCCCTGCTTCTGCTTGAAGTCTGCGACGGCCGCCTTGATCGCGTCCTCGGCGAGGACGGAGCAGTGGATCTTCACGGGGGGGAGGGAGAGCTCCTCGACGATCTCGGTGTTGGAGATCGCCATGGCCTCGTCGACCTTCTTGCCCTTGATCCACTCGGTGGCGAGGGAGGAAGACGCGATCGCGGAGCCGCAGCCGAAGGTCTTGAACTTGGCGTCGACGATGGTGTCGCCCTCGACCTGGATCTGGAGCTTCATGACGTCGCCGCACTCGGGGGCGCCGACGATGCCGGTGCCGACCTCGGAGGAGTTCTTGTCCAGGGAGCCGACGTTCCTGGGGTTGTCGTAATGGTCGAGGACCTTGTCGCTGTAAGCCATCTGACTGAGTGGGAAGTGGTGTGCGTGTGGGTGTTCTGGAGGTGTCGGAGGCGCCGGCTCAGTGACCGGTCCAGGCGATGGTGGAGAGGTCGATCCCTTCCTGGACCATCTCGTACAGGGGCGAGAGCTCGCGCAGCTTCCTCACCGCGGTGATGACCTGCTCGGCGGCGAAGTCGATCTCCTCGGGGGTGGTGAGCCTGCCGAAGCCGAAGCGGATGGAGCTGTGGGCCAGCTCGTCCCCGACGCCCATGGACTGGAGCACGTGGCTCGGCTCGAGGCTCGCGGAGGTGCAGGCGGAGCCCGAGGAGACCGCGAGGTCCTTGAAGCCCATGATCAGCGACTCAGCCTCGACGTACGCGAAGGAGAGGTTCGAGCAGCCAGGGAGCCTCGAGTGCTCGTCCCCGTTGATGGCGACGTGGTCGAGGGCGTCGAAGATCTTCTTCTCGAAGCGCTCGCGCATGGCGATGGAGTGGGCCATGTCCTTCTCGAGGTCCTGCTCCGCTACCGCGCAGGCGGCGCCGAGGCCGACGATGCCGGGGACGTTGAGGGTGCCCGAGCGCATGCCGCGCTCGTGGCCTCCTCCGTCCATCTGCGCCACGAGGCGCACTCGCGGCTTGCGGCGGCGGACGTAGAGGGCACCGACGCCCTTGGGGCCGTAGAGCTTGTGGCCGGAGAAGCAGAGCAGGTCGATGTTGTCCGCCTCGACGTCGACGGGGATCTTGCCGACAGCCTGGGTGCCGTCCGTGAAGAAGAGCACCCCGCGCTCGCGGCAAACGGCCCCGATCTCGCGGATCGGGTTGATCGTGCCGACCTCGTTGTTGGCCCACATGATCGTCACGAGGATGGTGTCCTCACGGATCGCGTCTGCGACCTGCTGGGCCGTCACCGCCCCGTTGGCATCCGGCTCGAGGTAGGTCACCTCGAAGCCGCCCTTCTCCATGTGCTTGGCCGTGTCGAGGACGGCCTTGTGCTCGGCGAGGCAGGTGATGATGTGCTTCCCCTTGGAGCCGTACATCTCCCCGACGCCCTTCATGGCGAGGTTGATGGCCTCCGTGGAGCCCGAGGTGAAGACGATCTCCTTGGAGGACGCGTTCAGGATCGAGGCGATCTGCTCGCGGGAGGTGTCCACCGCCTCCTCGGCCTTCCACCCGAACGCGTGGCTGCGGCTCGCCGCGTTGCCATAGGCGCTCGTGAAGTAGGGGAGCATCACGTCGAGGACGCGCTGGTCGACCGGGGTGGTCGCCTGGTAGTCGAAGTAGATGGGAAGGTTCATCGTTCTTTGTTCGTCGCCGCCCATGGGTCACTCGACCTGGTCGCGGCGCTGTGCGTTCGCGTGGCGCGTCAGCCGGTTGCGGAGAACAGGCCAGAGGGATCGGCCGAGCGGTCGGCCAGTGCTTGCAGGGTCACGCCCTCGAAGAGCGTCCAGATGCCCGTGCGCAGACGGGCGAGGGGGGAGCGGATGGGGCAGACCGGCTCGACCTCGCAGCCCCCGTCGCTGCTGGCCGCGCCCATGCCGGCGCAGCTGGTGAGGGTCGGCGGGCCCTCCAGCGCGGAGACGATCTCGCCCAGTGAGATCTGGTCGGCGGGCCTCGAGAGGCGGTAGCCGCCGCGTACGCCCCGCGTCGACTCGAGGATGCCGCCCTGCTGGAGGTGCTTCAGTGCCTCCGCGAGCATCCGCTTCGGCACCGGGAAGATGTCCCCGATGGCCCGGGCGCTGATCACCTCCGCCTCCGCATCAGCGGGGCGCGCCTCCGCCAGCTCGGCCATGTGGACGAGGGCGATCAGGCCGTATTCGGTTCTCTTGGTAAGGCGCAGCATCAGCTCGGGAGCGTTTAATCGGCACTAGTTTAGTGCTCTTTCGGAGCGGCGCAACCGGCGGACGAGGGAAATAGCACCAAAAGGGAGCCAGAATGCGACGAGTTGTCCGGGAAGCGCTCCAGTTCGAGGCGCGCCCGGGTGGAGTCGCCTGGGGGCTCAAGCCTCCCGCGGGGAGACTCGATGAGTCCTCTTGCCATGGAGAATCCGGAGACAAGGTGTATCGAGTGCGGGGGAGCGGTCCACTCGCTGAACGAGGACGAGACCGGGGAGCCCTGCCTCGCCTGCGCCGAGCGGCTCCTCGAGACGCTCCCCGGCATCTTCCACAGCCCCTGGAGCACGTCCCGGGACGCGGCGCGGGATTCCGAGATCGAGGCGGAAGAGCTGGAACCGGATCCGTCCGGGGAGCGCCCGTCCTCCGAGTGGTGGCGGGTCGAGGACGACATCGTCATCGGTCCTGACCAGCCGGCCTGAGGGGAGCGAGGTCGGGGCCGCTGCGTGCCCGGCCGCGGATGACCTGAGCGCCCGGGGGTAGCCAGAGCGCCGCCGCGTGGTGAATGCGGCATGGGGGATCCAGTAGGGTGGCCGAGGCACGGCCATGACCTTGACGCTCCTCTGCCAGATCTTCCTCCCGATCCTCGGGCTCGCGGGACCTCTGCTGATCCTGCTCGGCTTGCCCGGAACGTGGCTGCTGCTCGCCCTCGTCGGGCTGGCCGAGTGGATCACCGAGCCGCGCCTCTTCGGCACCCCTGTGCTCGTGACCGCCTTGGTTCTCGCCGTGGCCGGGGAGGTCTGGGAGGCGCTCTCCTCCTCCGTGCGCGCACGAAAAGCGGGCGCCGGCCGCCGCGGGTCGATCGGGGCGCTGGCCGGGGGCATCGGCGGCGCACTGCTGGGGACCATGCTGATCCCGATCCCCGTCGTCGGGACCCTGATCGGTGGCGGGCTCGGCGCCTTCGCGCTCTCGTCCGGC
>CAZEFP010000139.1:0-7655 GCA_964511565.1 uncultured Planctomycetaceae bacterium | reverse complement strand
GGATGAGCCGACCGGGGCACTGGCCGCCCGCGCCCTCGACGAGGTCGGCCCGGAGCGGACCGGCGCGCTGCTGCTCGCGCTGGTGTCCGAGGCACTGGACCGGGGGGTCGATCCCGAGTCGGCCCTGCGCGGCGCCCTGCGCGCCCAGCGGCTCACCGCGGAGCATGGTGCGGAGCTGCCGGATCTGATCGTCATCAGCGCGACCCTCTCCCTCACCCTCGCCGAGAGCCGGCAGACCAAGCTCGCGATCCGGATCCGCCGCGGGATCGAGCGCCGCATCCGGGCAGACAACACCCGCCTGGGCTCACGACTGAAGCGGCGAAGGCACCTCCGCTGGACCCGGGCCCTCCTGGAGAGCGCCCTCTCGGCGGACGGGCCGCTCTATCCCCGCGGCGCCCTCGGGAGCTAGCGCGCGGGCGCGGCGGCGCGGGTGTCCACCGAGCGGCCGAAGGTCCGCTCGAGCCACCAGCCGACCCGGTGCGCCAGACCGCGATCAGCGGCGTCTCGGTCCACCGCCGCCATGAAGCGGCGCCGCTCGGTGCCCTCGACGCCGTAAGCGCGGAGGAAGCGCGCTGCCCCCTGAACACCGACCACGGGACCGTACTCTCGCTCGCGCCGCACCACGTGCCGCCAGAGGCGCCCGAGGTTGCGAATGCGAGCCGCCTCCGGGAGAGCTCCTCCCCCCTGCACCCTCGACCGGTCGAGGTCCAGGATCCACGCCTCGTCCCAGCATCCCTCGAGGAGGAGGATGTTGGCCGGCTGCAGGTCCGCGTGCACGCAACCGGCGTCATGGATCCGCCGTACGAGCTGGCCGGCGGCGGAGATCGCCTGGCGCAGGTCGGACGGCTGAAACTCCCCGCGACGGACCCCACCGAGCAGATGCCCCAGGTCCATCGTCCCGGGGATCCTCTCGGTCACGAGGGTCAGCTCGAAGCCCATGGGACGCACCCGGACCGCCCGGGCGGCCATCACCCGCGGCGTGGGCACCGACCGCTCGAGGAGCCACTCGGACAGGACCAGCTCGTGGAACGGACGGGCGGGGTCCTTGAACCGCCTGCCGGTCAGCGCTCGCGCCAGCCCCCCATGGCTGAACCGCCGGGCGAGGCAGGGAACGCCACCGACGTCGAGCAACCCGAGGGGCTCCCGGCCCGACTCCACAGCGTCCGCCATCTCGGCGGCGCCGCCCGCCCGGTGACGCCCGTCGGGCGAGAAGCCAGAGGCGACCAGCGCGTCCAGCCGGTCCTCCCTGCACGCCATCACCCCGCGCTCTCCCTCGACGACCCGGAAGCCGTCGGGGAGCGCGGGAAGGCGCTGAGCGAGCCCCATGGTCAGGGGAGAGCTACAGCCCGGCTCCGAACCCGGAGGGAGCGGAACCCGACTCCTCTTCTCGGTCCGGTGCGGAGGTCGCCGCCTTGGGCTCGGCCTTGGGCTCGGCCTTCTTCGGCTCAGGCTTGGGGCTGGCCTGCTTCTCCGCGGCTGCGGCCTCGGCGCCGGCGCCGGCGAGGCCCACCCCGAAGGAGCTCGCTGCCTTCGGCGCCGGCTCCTCACGCCGGGTGTCCTCACGCTTCGGCTCGTCCCGCCGGGGCTCCTCCCGCTCGCGGCGAGGCTCATCCCGGTCGCGCCCGCGGTCCGCACCCGAGGGCCGATCGTCGTCGCGCCCCCCACGGCCGCGCCCGCGCCCGCGTCCGCGGCGGGGGCCCCTCGGACCGTCCGCGTTCCTGCGGCCCCGCGACCGGCGGTTGTCATCACGCTCGATCCCGTCGTGCTGGATCTCGCCGACCTCGAGGAACTCACCGGGGATCTCATCCGCCAGGAAGAGGGCGCCGCGGTCGTAGAAGTCCGTGCCCTCGTCGAAGGCCTCCCCTGCGAACACCGTCACGACGGCGTAGTCGCGGGCGATCCGGCGACCCGACTCGCGGGCCTCCTCCTCGGTGCGAGCGAGGTGCAGGAAGGCGCGACGGCCGCTCCGCAGGCCTCGATCCTCAGCGCGCGACGCGTCGCGGCTCCCCACTCCGATGAACAGCTCGTCGGGCGGCTCGGTGGGCTCGCCGGGGTCGATCTGGATCGAGTGCCCGTAGAGCGCGCGGATCTTGCCGTCCTTGATCTCGTAGCGCGGCCGGTCACTGGACTCGATGGCCTCGGCCACGTCCTCCTCTTCCACCGTGGAGCCGGTCCGCTCCTGGAGCGCATAGACCACGTCCTCGAGGTCGCCCCAGCCGAAGCGATCGAGTTCGAGATCGAACTCCTCAGGCTGGTGGCGGAGCATGAAGGCGAGGGCGCGAGTGATTCGTTCGTTGAGTGAGCCGGAGTTCATAGCTGAGATCGACGGATATCGGGCGGACAGTCTAACCCGGTCAGGCCGTGGCGGGAGCCAGCGGCCCCTCCTCTCCCTCGGTCCGCGCGACCACCGCCGCCGCGCAGGAGTCGGACCACACGTTGACGACGGTCCGCATCATGTCCAGGGGCCGGTCCACGGCGAGCAGCAGCGCCGCTCCCTCGAGCGGCAGCTCCAGGGCCGAGAGGATGGTGAGCATCATCACCAGGCCTGCCGAGGGGATCCCGGCGGCGCCCACGCTGGCCAGCAGCGCCAGGACGACCACGAGGGCCTGGGCGCCGAGGGTGAGCTCGAAGTCCCCGACGGCGGCGTAGTACTGGGCCAGGAAGATGACGCCGATGCACTCGTACAGGGCCGTGCCGTCCATGTTGATGGTGGCCCCCAGGGGGAGGGTGAAGGAGGTCACCCGGTTGCTGACCCGGCCGCGCTCCTCGACGGTCTTGAGCGTCACCGGCAGCGTCATCGAGGAGGACGAGGTGCTGAAGGCGGTCATGAGCGCCGGAGACATGGCCCGGAACCAGTCCATCGGGCGGATCTTCCCGATGGAGCGGAGGAGGACCGGGAGGGTCACCGTGGCGTGGATCACCAGGGCTAGGGCCACCGTGAACATGTACAGGAGGAGCGCCTTGAAGGGCGCGAAGCCGGTGCTCGCGACCACCTTGACCAGCAGCGCGAAGACCCCGTAGGGCAGGAGCTTGAGGATCCCCTCCGCCATGGTCATGACCACCTCGAAGAGGCTCTCGAAGAGCTCCTTCACGCGCGTCTGGTGCGGCTCCGAGGTGCGGGTGATGAAGAACCCGAAGATGAGCGCGAAGAAGATGATCGAGAGCATCGCGCCGTTGTCCGTGAGCGAGGCGGCGATGTTGCTCGGGATCATCCGCTTGATGACCTCGATGAAGCTCGCGTCGGGGCTCGCGCCGGCGGCCGTCAGGGGCGAGAGCCCGAGGGTGGCGCCGTCGCCGGGCCGGATGATGTTGACCAGCAGCTGCCCCACGATGATGGCCAGCACGCTGGTGGCCACGTAGTACGCGAAGGTCTTCCCACCGAGCCGCTTGAGGTCCCCCATGGAGCCCACGCTCGCCACGCCCGTGATGATCGAGGTCAGCACGATGGGCACGATCAGCATCTTCAGGAGAGCCAGGAAGATGTCCGCGGCGAAGGAGAACGGCGCGACCGCCCTGGCGCGCGGGCTGTCGGGCGCGAACGTCACGGTCAGCGCCACCGCCCCCGCCAGGGGGTCGATATCGCTCGCTGCCGCCGCCGCGGCGTTCCCCGTCGGCACGAGCCAGAGGACCTCGCCATTGGAGAGGTCCTTGACGGCCCCATCCGCGAGGTCGGTCGCGCTCTTCAAGGTGACGCGGCGCTCGCTCTCCGAGCCCCTGGAGACCACCGCGGCCTCGAACTGACGCCCGGGGACGAGCCCGGCCTTGGCCGCGGGGCTCCCCTTCGCCACGCCCGTGACGGTCACCCCGCCATCGGCCCCCGCGACGTCGAGCCCGGCGTAGGCCGGGGCGGGGAGCAGCGTCTGCATCAGGAGACCGACGAGGGCGCCGGCCGCCATCCAGAGGAGGACCTTCCAGTGGAAACTCATGGCCCGAGCCTAGCCAATCGCCATGCGCCACGCCTGCGCGGAAGGAGACGCGGCTTCGATTCCGCGCCAGCCCTGGCTCACTCGCCGGTCAGGGCGGCTCGGGCGGCCCTCACCCGGGCGGCAGCCTGCTCGGCCGTCGGGGCCGTCGCCGAGAGGTGGCCCATCTTCCGGCCGGGCCTCGGCTCGGCCTTCCCGTAGAGGTGCAGGGAGACCTCGGGGATGGCCAGCGCGGCCGCGAAGTCCGGGGCGCCGTTGGCCCACAGGTCGCCGAGGAGGTTGGACATCGCCGCCGGGGGTCCGACGCGCTCACTGGAGCCGAGGGGCAGCCCCGCCACCGCGCGGACCTGCTGCTCGAACTGCGAGCAGCTGTGGGAGTCGATGGTCACGTGGCCGGAATTGTGGGGCCGCGGCGCGATCTCGTTCACGAGGATCGTCCCGTCGGGGAGACGGAAGAGCTCCACGCACAGGACCCCCACCACGTCGAAGCCCTCGACCACGGCGCGCGCGATCCGCTCCACCTCCTGAGCCACCGCCGGCTCGAGCGCCGCCGGGCAGACCGTGACGTCGAGGATGTGGTTGGTGTGCTCGTTGGCGAAGGGCTCGTAGATGGCGACGTCGCCGCCCACCCCACGCGCGACGATGACCGAGATCTCCTCCTCGAAGGGCACGAGCTCCTCGAGCACGCAGGGCACCTCCCCGAGCGCCGTCCAGGCCGCGGCCAGGTCCGTGCCGTCCCCGACGCGGGCCTGCCCCTTGCCGTCGTATCCGAAGCTGGACGTCTTCAGGACCCCTGGGCCCGGGATCCGCTCGCGCGCGGTCTCGAGGTCGGACGCGCTCGCGATCGCGTGGAACGGGGCCACCGGGAGACCGATGCCCACCAGCCCTTGCTTCTCGCGGGTCCGGTCCTGGACGGTATGCAGGAGCGAGCCGTCGGGGCGGACGAGGGTGTGCTTGGCCGCCGTCGAGCCTGCGATCGCGGGGACGTTCTCGAACTCGAAGGTGACCGCGTCGACCTCGCGGGCGAAGGCCGCGACCGCCTCCTCGTCGTCGTACGCGCCCTGCACGGCCACGTCCGCGATCTGCGACGCGGGCCCGCCCGAGTCGTCGGAGTAGACGGCGAAGCGATACCCCATCTGACGGGCGGCGATGCCGAACATCCGTCCCAGCTGGCCGCCTCCGAAGACGCCGAGGGTGCCCCCCGGCTCGACTCGAGCCTCAGCGTGGGTCATGGCTCAGTCCAGAGGAGCAGAGAGCGCCGAGGCCGCGGCGTCCGAGCCGAACGCCTGCAGCCGCCGCTCGACCTCGTCGTCGTGGGTCGAGAGGATCCGGAGGGCGAGGAGGGCCGCGTTGCTCGCGCCGGCGTCGCCAATGGCCAGCGTCCCCACGGGGACGCCCCGGGGCATCTGCACGATCGAGAGCAGCGAGTCCACGCCGCTCAGTGCGCGGCTGCGAATGGGGACGCCGAGGACCGGGAGCGTGGTCCAGGCGGCGATCATCCCGGGCAGATGTGCCGCCCCACCGGCCGCGGCGATGATCACCTCAACCCCGCGACGCCGGGCGCCCTCCGCAAACTCGCGGAGCCGATCCGGCGTCCTGTGCGCGGAGACGACCCCGTACTCACAGGGGACCCCGAAGGTGTCCAGCACCTCGACGGTCGCACGCATGGTGGGCCAGTCGGAGGCGCTCCCGAAGACGACGCTGACCTTGGCGGCGCCGGAGGGTGCGGCGGTCAGGTCCTCGGGGAGCTGCTGGCTGAGGGCCGGGGTTTGATCTTCAGGCATCGGAGGGGATCCTCGCGGGGGCGGGCGAGCCGCGCCGGGAAGCCGAAGAGGATAACGACCTCACGCCCCGGTGTCCCCCCACCTCAGGCCGCGACGCCCGGTCCGGGCGGGATGATCCCCCCAGGGGGGGATTCCGCCTCCTCGAACCCGCCCTCCAGGAGCCGCCTCAGGAGGCCCGCGCTGGCCCGGATCCGCAGCCCCAGGCGCTCGCCGGTGACCGGGTCCTCCCACTCGAGGTCCCTCGAGCTCGTCCCTCGAGCCTTCGGTTCGGAGAGCTCAACGCTCTCGATGACGGTGACGGGGGTGGAGGCGAGGGGGTGGAAGGGTGGGGTGCTTGGCATCGTGAGGGCTCTGGGTCGTGGTCCTCACCCTTCTTGGGAGAGCAGCCGGAGTGCTTTCACGCCCCTCGAACCGTCGGCCTAGTAACGCGCCATACCGGGGTCCACGTCCCGCGCCCAGCGCTCCACCCCGCCGGTGAGGTTGAGCAGCCGCTCGAAGCCGATCCCCGAGAGCCCCGCCGCCGCGTTGGCGCTGCGGATGCCGTGGTGGCAGATGCACACGGTCTCCGCCTCGGGATCGAGCTCGTGGTGCCGCACGCTCAGCTCGCCCAGGGGGATGTGCGTCGCGCCAGGAATGGCGCAGATCGCGAGCTCCTCGGCCTCACGAACGTCGAGGAGGACCAGGTCCTCCCCCGCGTCCAGCCGAGCCTTCAGGTCCGTCGCCGAGATCGGTGAGATCGAGCCATCCATACTGCCCTGGCCTCAGTCGAAGGAGAGGGCGGGGCGGTCGAGGTCGGTCGGGATCGGAGCCCCGAGCCTCGAGAGCACCGTCGGGGCAATGTCCATCACCGAGAAGGTCCCGTCCTCGCTCGTCACCTTGCGGCTGCAGAAGAAGATCCCGGTGACCACGTTCGGGTCGTTGGAGGCGTGGTCCCCTGACCAGAGGTTGGTGTTGTCGCTGTAGGTGGGCTTGGGCACCACCGCGTCGGAGTCGTTGCGAGTGACCGGAAGGCCGCCCCCCACCGTCGACCAGGAGACCCGGTAGAACTCGGCGAACCCGAGCATCAGGTCGGAGCAGGGGTAGTCCTTGGAGCCCCAGGCCACCGGGCCCTCGTAGACGTCCTGGATGATCGTGGCGCTCGACCCGACCTTGCGCCCCTCGTCCTCCGCCGCCAGGAAGCGCTCCTGGATCTCCTCGAGCACGGCGCGGGCGTCCTCGCGCTTGACGATCCCCGCGGGCTCGCGGCCCTCCAGGTTCAGGAAGACCATGCCGAGACCGAGGCTGTACGCCTTGGTCTTCGACCAGTCGATGGCCGCGAAGCCGCCCGCGGTGCTGTCGAGGCCCTCCTTCAGCGTCAGGAACCCCTCGCTCGCCAGCCAGTTGTTCACGTGCATCCCGCGCCGGTAGCTCGTGAAGCCGTGGTCCGCGCAGAGCATCAGGGTGTCGTCGTCCCGGAGCGCCTCCATGGCCTCCCCGACGATGCTGTCCATCTGGCGATAGATGGCGGGGATGGCGTCCCGCAGCTCGATCTCCTCCCCGAAGAAGGTCACCTTGCGCGACGCCTCCTCGGCGTCGTACATCGGGTGCTCGGGGTCGTAGAACCGGTACATCATGTGCTGTACCCGATCGGTCGTGCTGAACACCGAGTAGAGCACGCGCCAGTCCTCGTCCTCGAGCATCCGCTGCATGAGCTTGCGGCGGAAGGTCATGGTGAACTCGACGTCCTCGAGGAAGACCGCCGGGTCGAGGAGCTCATCCTTGATCTGGTTGGTCATGCAGCCCCAGCCGAGGGTCTCGAAGGTCGAGCCGATGCCCTGGGCGAGCTCCGCGGAGAACCCGAGCGGGCTGCTGGTGGGCTGCCAGAAGGACGGCTTGGCCGGGTCGTACTGGAGCGTGTCGATGTAGATCTCGAAGGGGTCCGTCCCGAGGATGCGGGCGCGGGTCACGG
>CAZEFP010000138.1:0-7656 GCA_964511565.1 uncultured Planctomycetaceae bacterium | reverse complement strand
GGCTCGAGCCGCGCTGGGTCCGCTCCGTCCCGAGGGCCGCCTGCGCGAGCTCCCGCGCCGAGGACAGCGCCTCGAGCACCCGAGCTCCGTCCTCCTCGTCCCCGCGGGTGGCGTAGAGCACCGCCCGCGTGAGTTCGTTCCGAAGGTCATGCGCTGCCGCCGCCGCATTTCGACCCTGCGCGGCAGCACGCTCCGCCCGACGGAGCCGCTCCCTGGCGGCACGCCGAGCCCCCATGGCGGCAGCGAGGGTCCCCACCTCCACCAGGGTCCTCCTGGGCGGCATGGCCCCGGTAGGGGCCGCCACCACGAGCTCCCCTCCCTGGATCTCGACCCGCGTCTCCTGGGCCCCACCCGCCGGGGAAGCGGCGTCGGGCGCGCCTCGCGAGAGGATCTCGCGACGCTCGCTGGCCTTCACCAGGGCTCTCTCGCAGGGATAAGCCAGGTCGAAGTCACCATCCCGCCCCACCGGACGCCAGCCGAGCCGCACGAGGCCGAGCCTGGCCGCGGTCTCGGTCCAGGCCTCCTCGACCTCCGGGTCCTCCTCCCCATCCAGGGAGCTGGAGCCAAAGGGCAGGGAGAGCCACTCGGTGAGGGGTGTCCAGGGGTGCCGCACGCCGCCGAGTCTGCCTCCTGGGCACCGCCGATTGAAGCGTCCTGAGGACGATCCTTGGCGGGTCACGTCAACCTCGGTTACGGCCCCGGAACACCAGACCAGGGGCAGCCCTGGGTCGAGGCGCCCGACCGGAACGAAAAGTCCGGTCAGGGCCAGGTATGACCCGTGTCTGAACCCGACGAGAGCACTAACATGTGGGCAGCGCCTGGTCTCGACCTGGCGCGCGGGTACGAGGCTGCCCTTGGCACGCCCCTTGCCCTGTGATCGGTCAACGCCGGAGTTCTCCTCCCGCCCCGGCCTCACAACCCGACCCAAGCGTCGACCGCTGGAGCCCTGCGAGGGGCCGAGGCGGGGCTGCGTGAACCCGAACCGATTGATCACCGAAGATCCGCAAGATCGACACGATCCAGTCAACCATGAAGAACCAGATGCTCGTTGGTGCCCTCGTTGCAGTGGGCGCGCTCTGCCTCCCCGCGACCTCCTTCGGTCACGGCGGCACCTACCGGGGCCCCGGTGACACCGTTCCGCCCGGCGGCGGCGGTGGCGGTGGTGGCGGTGGCGGCCCCGCCTCGCCTGGCCCGTCCGGCCCCTCGGCGCCCGGTCCGTCCGGCCCCTCGACCCCCGGCCCCGCGTCACCCGGCGCCCCCGCGGCGGGCCCCACCCAGAGCGGTCCGCGCTCCGGTGGTCCGGTCGACATCGGCCAGGACTTTTCGATCTGGGACTTCTGGTGGGGCTTCAACAAGGAGCCGTACCTGAACCTGCGCTCGAAGGTCCGCAGCGGCAACGTGCAATCCGGCGGCGACGACTTCTTCCTCGGCCGTGGACAGGCCGAGCAGGTCAAGGACACGCTCCGGCCGACGCCGGACATGATCCGCAACGAGGTGGTGCCCGCGCTCAAGCTTGCCCTTGAGAAGGAGCGCCAGAACGACATCATCACCGGCGCCCTGATCGCCCTCGCCAAGATCGGTGACACCCAGGACGCGGACGGCACCTCCGAGTTCCAGGAGATCTTCGCCAAGTTCCTCGACAACGGTGAGCAGGAGATCTCGGAGACCGCGACCCTCGCGCTCGGCATCCTCGCCGACGATCGCACGGTCCCGATGCTCGTCTCGCTGATGCGCGACGATCCGGCGGGCCGGAAGCTGGTCGGCAAGGAGGTCCCGATGCGGACCCGCTCGTTCGCGGCCTACGGCCTCGGGCTGGTCGGCTACCGGACCAGCGACAACGCGGTCCGTCAGACCATCGTCGAGCACCTCGTGGACATCCTCGAGATGCCCGACTTCGCCCAGCCGGACATCAAGGTGGGTGCCGTCGCCTCGCTCGGCCTCATCCCCCTTGACTGGGAGGGCGAGCCCGCCGCCGAGGAGCCCGAAGGCAACGCCGTGAGGGCGGCTCTGCTGCGCTACCTCGTGGCCCGCATGAACGCGGACACCCGCGGCTCCAAGGGAGGCTTCGAGCAGTTCCGCGTGCGCTGCCAGGTCCCGATCGCGGCCGCGCGACTGCTCGCTTCCCACGAGAACGAGGTGCCCGAGGCCCAGCTGCCCCTCCGGGGCGAGGTCATCGACCAGCTCCTCTCCCTCGTCGCGAAGAACTCGAAGGAGAAGACCGTCGAGGTCCTTCAGTCCAGCACGATCGCCCTCGGGATGATCGGCAACGCCGAGAAGGGCGATGGCGAAGGGGCCAAGCAGAACGAGCAGATCTTCAACGAGCTCAAGCGCATCGCCAAGCAGTCCGCGGACAACCAGACCGAGTTCTTCGGGATGATGGCGCTCGCCCAGATGGGCAGCCGTCCGGGTTCCGCTGGTGAGCGGCGTGGCCTCCAGCCGGCCGTCCAGAAGGAGCTCATGGGCTTCCTCGCGAAGGGCAAGGGCCAGAAGAAGCCCTGGGCGGCCATGTCGCTCGGCGTCTTCGGCAACGCGCTCCTCGAGAACGACGGCACGCTCGAGACCACGGTGCTCTCCGCCGTGCGTGACGCCGCCCGCAAGGGTGACCGTCCCGCCGAGGCAGGCGCCTATGCGGTGTCCCTCGGCCTGATGAAGGACACCGCGTCCCAGGACCTGCTCCTGGAGCGACTGGATTACTTCAACGGTAACGACGACACCCGCGGCTACATCGCGGTTGGCCTCGGCCTCATGGAGGCGAACAGCTCGATCGAGCGTCTCGCCGACATCATCGCCAAGTCCAAGTTCCGCCCCGACCTGCTCAAGCAGGCCGCGGTCGGCCTCGGGCTGCTGGGCGACAAGTCGGCGGTGAAGGGACTGGTCGAGATGCTGCGTACGGCCAAGGGGCTCTCCGCCCAGGCGGCCATCGCCAGCGCGCTCGGCACCATCGGTGACGCCAACTCGGTGTCGCCCCTGGTCGCCATGCTCAGCGACACCACCATCACCGACACGGCGCGTGGCTTCGCGGCCGTGGCCCTCGGCATCGTCTGCGACAAGCAGGACCTGCCCTGGAACACGCCCATCGCGAAGAACACCAACTACCGCGCGAACGTCTCCACGCTGACCAACGCCATCGGCACCGGCATCCTGGACATCCTCTGATGTGCGGTCGCCCATGAGGCGACCCCGACATCTAACGAACGGCCCCGGGCGCTCTGCGAGCGTCCGGGGCCTTCTCATGGGATCCGGTAGCCCCCCGGCGCACCCTCCGAGGTCCTCGCTGGTCGGTCCGCCCGCGCCCCGATCGTTCACGGCAGCGCTCCTGGGGAGCCCGGGCGTAGCCCGGAGGCCTCGGGGCGTATAGTGCAGATCGATGCCATCGCCCCCGTCACGCACACGCCCCGGTCTCCCCGCTCGTCCCCTGCGGCGATGGGCCGGGGGCGTCCTCGTCCTCGCCCTCCTGACCGCCGGGGCCCACGCGGGCCCCCAGGACCTCGCGCCGCCCCGCGGAGCGCTGGGTCCTGGCACGGGCTCGTCCACGGATGGAGGGCCCGGGGACCGATCCCCCGGCGCCGCCGTGCGCCTCCAACCCTGGCGCCGCTGGTGGGACTTCAACCAGGACCCCTACCTCGCGCGCCTCCGGAGCCCACGAGCGTTGCCGGTCCGGGCTGCCGCCCTGGGGGCCCCAAGCCGCACCGTGTCCCCGAGGCGCCCAGCTCAGGGAGTGGTGTACGGCGAGGTCTACCCCGCCCTGCTCGAGTTCCTGGAGACCACGAGGGACGTGGACCTCCAAGCGTCCTGCCTCCTCGCCCTCGCCAAGATCGGCAGCCCGCCCGAGGCCCTGACCGCGAGCCTGGGACTGCCCGGCCTCAGCGCCGTGCTCCCCCCCTACCTGCGGGCCGCCAATGAACGGGTGCGAGACCTCGCCGTCCTCGCCCTCGGCATCTCGGGAGAGGCCCACTTCGCCCCGCTGCTGTCGTCCGTCGCACGCGACAGGAAGGAAGGGCGCGACGCCATCCGGGGCGGCAAGGTCGACCGGCGAACCCGCACCTTCGCCACCTACGCGCTCGGGCTCATCGGGGCCTCGAGCCACCGACGGGCCGAGCGCGCCCTCATCGAGCACGACCTTCGGCTCATCGCCACCGAGAACCTCGACACCGCCGACCTCGTGGTGGCCAGCGTCATCAGCCTCGGATGGTGCCCGCTCCCCGTCCTGCCGTCCGCCGGCGAGGAGGCGGCCACCCCCGGCGGACGTGAGGCCACCATTCGCGCGCTGCTCCAGCTCGCCGACGCCCGCAAGGTCGACTTTCGCGGGCGCGCTCAGATCCCGGTCGCCATCGCACGGCTGGTCGCGGCGCCGCTGGAGGGCACGCCCCCTTCGACGGCTGCGCTCGCTTCGTCACGCATGGGCGAGCTCCGGACCGAGCTGGTGAGCCGCTTCTCAGCCGAGCTCCACGGCAACCGGGCGAAAAAGCTCGCCACCACGCGGGAGGGCGTCGCCCAGGCCCTGGGCTTGCTGGTCCTCGATCGGTCCACCGGCCCGGACGTGGCCGCCATCCAGGGGCTGCTCGCCGTCGCCCGAACGGGCCAGGAGACCGAGTCCCTGCTCTCCATGGTTGCGCTGGCCCGCATCTGCGGCCGCTCCTCTATCGAGCGGGGGCAGACCGCCCGACACCTCCGCCGAGAGCTCACCGAGCTGGCCATGAAGGGCTCCACCCCACAGCAGGCCTCGGCGCTCCTGGCGCTGGGCGTCGCGGATGACCGGGGTCAGGCCAGCGGCCAATCCCCCGCCCTGGGCACGAGGACCTTCCTGGCCAAGCGATGCCAGACCGGGTCCCCGTCCCCGTCCACGGCGGCTGCGGTGGCCCTCGGACTCACCGGGGACCCGGACCTCGGGCCCGCGCTCCGCGGGGGACTGACCACCGGGGACTTCATGGATCGAGGCGTCCGAGCCATCGCCGGAGCCATGCTGGCCGATGAGGGGGCCCTCACCATCATCCGGGCCGAGCTGGGGCAGAACCTCTACCGGCCCTACCTCACACGAGACTTCGCGACGGCGCTGGCCTTGACCGGAGACCCGGCCCTCGTGCCACTCCTGGTGGACCGCCTCGTGTCCGCGGCGTTCATTCCCGAGCGGGTCGCCGCCGTGCAGGCGTTCGAGTGGTGCTCCGACCCCGACGCCGTCTCCGCCCTGCTGTTCGTGCTCGCCGAGCGGCGGCTCAACCGGAAACGCATCGATGACACGAGCCGCGCGTTCGCCGCCTCCGCCCTCGGGAACCTCTGCGCGCGAGATCCCCTTCCCTGGAACACGCGCCTCGCGCTGGACGTGGTCTGGAACGCAGCGCCGCCGTCCCTCACGGATGCGAGGAACGGCGGCGGAGTGCTCGACGTCTTGTGAGCGGGACCTGAGTGCAGGCGCTCAGAACGCCGCGCCAGCGGCGATCCAGTCACGGACGACGTTGACGTCACCGGCGAAGGTACCGCCGAAGGGCATCTGCGAACCACACGACGGGGTCGGGTTCGCGAGCTTGTCGTAGAAGAGGCTGTTCTGAACATCCCCGGGCACCACGTAGATGCTGCCCTGGCAGTTGAAGCTCGTGGAGGCCACGTTCACCAGCGACGCGTAGGCCGACGCCGCGGTGGTTCCCATGTTCAGGCCGCCGAAGCTGCCGTGGCAGATGATGCACTCGGGCGCGTTCGTGTTGGGCTGCGTGAGCATCGGCCACACATCCTGCTCGAAGGTGGGCGCCGCGCTGTCGAAGCTGAGCTCCAGCCCCGGGCTGAAGTTGGAGGTGACCTGCCCACCGGAGGCGTCGCGGTGCCAGAACTGGAAGTTGACCGTGTCCCCCGGGAGCGCCGCGTAGCTACCGGTGGGCGCGGGCAGCGAGGTGACGTCGATGGTCAGGCTCACGGAACCCGTCGCTCCCGAGGACACGATGTTCCCCGCGTATCGACCGATGCTCCCGCCGATGCAGAGATTGCCCGAGGAGCCGCCGGGGCCCGGGATGAACGCCTGGGTCTGACTCGTGACGAAGTACCCGAAGGCGTTGAGGGGGAGCGAGCTGCAGGAGAGCGTCACGTCGTTCAGCGCAACGTCCGTGCTGCCGGTCGCCGAGATGACCGAGGGTCCCCCCGTGGAGTTGGCGTTGGCGGAGCAGTACGAGTTGCCGATCTGGGCCGTGGCGGACCCTGCCAGCGCGAAGAGTGCGAGAGCAGCGGTGGAGATCGCAGGTGCGTTCATGGGAAACATTGCAGGAGGTGGAGAGGTCCGGCGAGCGGGCGACTGGAGGGGGACGTGAGAGCATCCCCCGAGGTTCCCCGTGGGCGCCCGGACCCCCGAAAGAATAGCTCGCCCCGGAGGCGGGAGATGGCCTTCCTGAATCAGGGTCTCAGACCGCGACGACGCACCGCGGAGCGGCTCTCAGGAGGCTCCCAGCGGGAGCCGCGGGGCCCGCAGGAATCGCCAGACGCCCAGGACCGCGACCCCGAGCAGCGCCGTCGCTCCCGCCACGATGGCCTTCGCTCGAAGGAGCGCACCGGAGGCGACCGAACGCTGGTCGCCGGCGCGGTCCACCTCCGCCGCCAGCCGTTGGAGAACCGCCGGCTCCACGACCGAACCGTCGGCGGTCCTCGACGCCCGCTGGAGATCCTGCAGCCGCGCCTCCGCGAGGCGGTCCGCCCCGACGACGAGGGCAAGGTCCACCGCCAGCGCGAGCAGGCCCGGGTCCGCCCCATGGGCCGCGATGACCTCCTCCGCGCCCTCGAGGGCACCCAGGGGATCCCCGCCGGCCCAGGCGAGATAGGCCTGCAGGTACGCAGCCGAGATCGGATCCGCGACGGCCGCCGCTGCGTCCGCCGCCCCAACGAGGTCCCCCCGGTTGGCGAGGGCTCTGGACGCCTCCATATGGTCCTGATCCTCGGTCGAAGCGGCGGTGACCACGGCTCGGGCGGGACGCAGCCCCCTCGCCTCCAGATCAAGGAGCCGGTCCTCCGCGATGGCGATGGACCGCGCCTGGAGCGCCTCCATGTTGGACCGTCGGTCCGTCAGCAAGGACCCTGATGGTGTGGCATCGACCACCCGCCATGCCCCGGACAGCTGAAGCGCCGGCAGCAGGCGGTCCAGCCCGCCCTCCAGTGGCGCGCCCAACGAGCCGAAGGCCCTCGTCCCGGGAGTGGGGACCGTCGCGCCCCGGCGGGCATGAAGGCTCAGGTTCCTGGAGAAGGGCACCCGGAAGACCGACACCGGCCCACCGAAGGCGGCCGCAATCGCCCCGGCCACTCCGCTCACCACAGGGTCCTCGACCCCGAAGCCGCCGACGTTGACGGTGAGCCATCCGCCCTCACGGAGGCGCTCCCGAGCCGCTGCGAAGGCCTCGACGCTGGCGAGGTGCGGCGGAACCTCCATGTTGTTGGCGTAGGCGTCCACGATCACCTGGTCGTACTGGCGCTCATCCAGGGCGAGGGCCGCACGACCATCGATGCCTCCGACGATCGTTCGGTGGTCCCCCCGTGTGTCCAGGTCGAAGTGCCCCTCGGCCAGGCGAATCACCGCGGGGTCCAGCTCCACGCCGGTCACACCGAGGCGCGTCACCGGATCGAGGACCCCGTCGAGCACCCGGATCGCGGTGCCGGCCCCAAGGCCGACGATGAACACGTCCCAGC
>CAZEFP010000137.1:0-7694 GCA_964511565.1 uncultured Planctomycetaceae bacterium | reverse complement strand
GTCGAAGCGCAGGGTCCAGACGTCGGCGAAGGTGCCCTCCAGGGTGAAGGGCGTCATCCTCGTCTCGGTGTCGCCAGGGCTATCGTGGCGCTCGATCGTGACGCGGACTCCGGGCGGCGTGGTCTTGACGCTCCACGGCAGCAGGACGCGTTCGGTGTCGTCGAACGTCCCGTGGAGGATGTCCAGGGCGATGTCGTGCCCGCCGCGGCTGGCGGCCTCCCGCGCCCGCGCTGCGGCGTCGAGCTTGCGCCTGGTGAAGGCCACCTCTTGCTCGAGCACGCGCCGGACCTTCCCCGCCGGGTCGTTCTCGAGGATGCTCTCGTAGTGCGCGAGGGCGTCCTCGAAGCGGGCCTCTTCGAGGGCGCCGTGAGCGAGCTCGAGGAGCTCGTCGTTCTCCTTGAGGATGCGCGCGTGCTCGGCCTCCAGGCGGTCGACCGACCGGGTGCGTTCGCGGTTGATCGTCTCCTCCGTGAGGGCCGTGAGCTCCGTGCGGAAGGCGTTGAAGAGCGGCGAGGTGAGCTCCTCTTCGGTGAGGGCATCCTCGAGCTCCTCGATGCTCCTGAGGACCTCCTTCTCCACGGTGACCTGACGGGGCGCGTGGATCGTGGGGGGGCCGAGGGCGATGATCTGTGACCTCAAGCGCTCGGTGAGCGCCGCGAGAATCTCCGTTCCGCTCCGCCACGGGCGGCTGAGGACCCGCAGCGAAGGGGGCTCGGGGAGCTCTCGGTACATGTCGAGCGCGACGAGGATCTCGCCCTCGACCGCCTCCCTTCTGGCCCGATCGAAGGTGTTGTCCCAGGCCTCCACGAGCAGAGCCTCCTCCTTGCGGAGCTGGTCCTCGAGCCGCATGCGGAGGTCGAGGACCTCGCCGGAGAGGTCGGTCTTGAACTCGTCATCGAGCCGCTCGAGGGCGTCCGCGGGTCGGTCGAACATCCTGCCGATGGCAGCGAGGTCCTCGCGCCGCTCCTCGCTCGCGCGGAGCTTGGACACGCCCATGGTGGCGAAGGTGAGCAGGATCGCGCCGCCGACGGCAGCCTGGCGCCGGATCTTCTTCGAGCGCGTGGAGCGCCGCCGGGCCCGGGTCAGGAGCTCGCGAGCCTCCCGGTTCCGCGGGTCGTGATCCAGCAGGGACCGCAGGGGCGTGAGGAGCCGATCCGCGTGGCCCTGGGCCAGCATGTCCGTGCAGGCCGTGAGGATCCACGGGGCGGCGTCGGCGACCCGCGAAGCGCCGAGCAGGCCGAGGCCGAGCTCGAGGCGCTCGGACACCAGCGCGGGCTGAAGGTGGGCGGCGATCGCCAGGGCGGGACCGCTGCACACCGATGAGTTGTGATCACGGAGGTCGCGTGCCAGGTCGAGGGCCTCGCGCGGCTCCATGCCGCAGGCGTCGCCCTCGTCGCGGAGACGTGCGGCGGCGAGGTGCAGTCGGACGATCCGATCGCTCGGGCTGATGCGATGGGCCTCGGTCCAGTGCACGACGGCGTGGGACGGGCTCTGGAGGGTGGCGTCGATCCGCCTGAGCAGCGTCCGGACCTCCCGCATCTCCATGGCGCGGAGCGTGGAGATCAACCGGCCGGCGAGCCACTCGTTCGTGAGCGCGTCCGCGTCCGCCGGGATCAGGGGGCCAGGGGAGCCCTCGCGACACCACATCGCGAGGCGGCTCGCGGCGCGGGAGTACTCGGCGCGCTGCATCTCCTGGGTCGCGACGTGCAGCTGCTCGATCGGATGAGCGAATCGAAGGCCGCCGGCCTCGATGCCCTTGAGGAGGCCGAGCTGAACCTGCCGGAGCGGTTGGGCGAGGCGATCGGCGATCTCCTGGATCGTCGATGAGCCGTCGCACTCCTGCTGCAGGTCCTGCGGCATCTTCCCGAGCTCCTGCTTGGAGGTGATGCAGGGCGTGTTGGCCGCGTCCGGAAGGACGGGCGAATCGGCGAGTTCGACCTCGTCCGCGATGCGGGCGTACTCGAGGAGCAGGAACTCGACCTGGGTGGGGGCGCAGTGGACGCGGTTCCTGTGGGCACCCTCGGAGTCGAGGACCGTGGTTCGGTCGCCGATGCTGCCTGGGTTGAACCGGAAGTGCACGCCGCCGCCGTCCAGGAGGGCGTAGAGGATCTCCAGCCGGCCAGCCTTGGCGATGGGCTCCAGCCGCTCGACGCTGAGCTCGAAGGCGGGGTCGTCCGCCCAGGCATCGCGCGCCCGCCTCATCCAGACCTGCGGGTCCTCATCCGGATCCGGAAGGAGCCAGGCCTGCCCCTCTTCGATCCCGAGCACGGCGCGTTGGGTCCCCGACGCCGTCAGCGTGAGGATTCCCTCCTTCTGGCCCCGAGCGAGCCCCTGGAGGAGCTCGGCCAGACCGATTCCACGAACGTCACCCTGGAAGCTCATGGACTGAATAAGTGTGCTGGTGGGTCGTCATGGGATCGGGTGGATGGACCGCAGTCTCATCCAATCGGCCTTTCGACTACCTGTGAGCGACGCCTGAAGGGGAGGAGTCCCGGCCTTGCGGAAACATTTTCCGCCTGCACCCCGCTGAGTCAGCGGAGCGGCGGATCTCCCTGGAGGCGCTCCCGGATTGACCTCAGATCCTCAGGCGTATCCAGGTCATCGAGGATCGCGAGCTCGGACGTGGGGAGGGTCAGCAGGGGGGCGGCCGAGTCGCGCAGTCGCCTGAGGGGCGCGTCGGCGGGCTGCTCACCAGCGAGGGACGCCAGGTGAGCCCCCAGGATGATGGGGTGCCCGAACCTTCGCTCCTGGCGAGGGACGACCTCCACCGAAGGCGCGAGCCAGCCCCTCGGGGGGGCACCCCGCCGGTGCCACTCCTCGGCGAGCGACTCGATGAGGGCCGGACTCACCGCCGGGACGTCCGCCGGGCACACGAGGAGGTCCTCTCCCGGTCGCCGGGTCGCGGCCAGGGCCACGCCCGAGGTCCGGCCCTCCTCCCAGCTCGGGTTCAAGATCACCTCCACCTCGGGCGTCCGGCGGGCGGCGTGGGCTTGGATCTCGACGTGGTGGTACCCCGTGATCACGAGCGGCGTCCGCGAGAGCCCCTCGAGCGCGCGCGCGAGCCGCTCGAGGACGCTCTGACCACCGAGGTCAGCGAGCGCCTTGGGCTCCCCGAGGCGCCGGGACGCGCCGGCCGCGAGGATCACCGGGGCGAGGCTCACGCGCCGACCCAGCGAGCGACCACAGCCCGCGCCTTCGAGGTGTCCTCGGTGCCCTCGACGAGCGCCCGGCCGTCGGGGAAGAGGGTCACGCGATTCCCGTCCGCGGTGAAGCGCAGCAGCGGGCCGGCCTGGAGGACCTCGATCCCCGCGGACCGCAGGTTCGCGGCCACGAGCTCGGCGGCGGGCGCGGGTGCTCCGGGCGGAGGGAGGACCTGAACGGTGTTGCGCCCACACAGGGAGACCGCGTCGTCTGCCGTGGCCCCTTCGAGGAACTCGAAGCGACGCTCCGCGCAGCAGGGGCAGGATGGCGCCCGCGGGACCTCGAGCCGCCGGGCGCTGCCCGACCAGACGTCCAGGTCGATCAGCGCCGGGGAGGCGGGCTCCGCTCCGCTCAGCTGCCGCAGCGCGAGGCCCGCTTGCATGGACGCGATGGCGCCCACCGCCGGACCGAGCACCCCCGCGGTGTCGCAGGTGGGGAGGGCGCCGGGGGGCGGGGGATCAGGGAACACGCAGCGCAGGCACGGGCCCTCGCCGGGCTGGACGGCGAGCACCAGGCCTCCGGAGGAGACCACGCCGGCGTAGATCCAGGGGACGCTCTCGCGGACCGCGTAGTCGTTCACGAGGTACCGGGTCGCCATGTTGTCGGTGCCATCCAGGATGAGGTCGACACCGGCGCCCAGCTCGAGGAGCTGATCCGCGTTGAGGTGGACCGCGTGGGGGATGATCCGGGTGGGACCCCCGATCAGGGCCAGGCTCTCGGCGGCCGCGGTCACCTTCGGCGCGCCAGCGGCGGCGTGGGCCTCGCTGAAGAGGACCTGTCGAGGGAGATTGGTCTCCTCGACCACGTCGCGGTCCACCAGGACGAGCTCCCCGACGCCGGCGCGCGTGAGCCACTGCGCCAGCACCCCGCCCAGGGCCCCGCAGCCCACGATGAGGACCCGCCGCCGGGACAGGCGTTCCTGACCCGCGGGGCCCAGGGGGGCGAAGCGAGCCTGGCGCTCGAAGCGGGGCTCCGGCCGGGCGTCAGGGGCCGGGCCGCTCACAGCGCGATGGCGCCCACGAGGGCCGCGAGCAAGGCGAGGACGAAGAGCACGAGCCCGACGGCGAGGGCCAGGGCCGTGCGGTCACGGGCGGGGACGCGGTCGATCTCCACCCAGTTGAAGTACCGGCGGGCCGAGCCCTCGATGGCGGCGCCGCAGTGGGGGCAGCGGTCGCCCTTGAAGTCATCCCAGGGGACGACCCCGTCGCACTCCATGCAGTAGAAGTTCCGGGCCGTCCCGCCCTCCTCGACGCCTGGAGCGTGGTTTCGCCCCCGGTAGTACTCGAGCGACTCCGCGTTCACAGCCTCCCGGGTCCTGGACCAGTGGTCCTCGGACATGTTGCCGTAGCTCTTGGGCTGGGGAGTCGTCTCGTCTGCCATGGGGGCTGGCCAGGGGGCTCCCCTGGCTCTCCTGACCATAGCCCGCGGGGGGACCGGGCGCGACGTCGGCGGAGTCAGGCTTGACAGGGGCGACCCTGATCCCGATCCTCTTGCGCCTGTTCGCCCCTCTGGGCCGGACGGACTGGTGGGCATAGCTCAGTTGGTTAGAGCGCCGGATTGTGGTTCCGGAGGTCGGGGGTTCAAGTCCCCTTGCCCACCCCACCCCTCCTCCTCGCGTGCCGCGTCGGCCGGGGGAGGGAGGCCGCCCTCGAGGGGCCAGCCGCCAGCAGCGCTCAGTTGCTGATGAAGTCCTTGGCGAGGACGAGCTCCTTCTGGAGCGCCTCGCTGAGGCCGCCAAGTTCTTCGGGCTCAAGACCGGTGATCTCGAGGGCCTTGAGGTTGATCGAGTAGCGCAGACCGTCCGATCCGTCGGCCTCGGCGAGCTCCTGGGTCAGGATCTCTGCGAGGTGGATCGTGGCGGCGAGCTCCGCGTCGGGTCCGGCGAGCTCGGGGTCGTGGTGATGGCGGATGACCTCCACCAGCACGTCGGGCAGCGACCACCGGGTGGAGAGTCGGGCGCCGATTTCGGCGTGGTGGAGCCCCAGCACCTGGCGCTCGGCCTCGATCAGGTCGGTCCCGCTGAGGGCCATACCCCGGATCTCCTCGATGGCCTCGTCGAGGAAGCGGTCGAGGACGAGGTGTCCGATGTTCTCGAGGAGGCCGGCGGTGTAAGCGCGGTCCGGGTCGACCTTGCCGTGCCGCTTGGCGATCAGGCGCGCCCCGATGGCGTTGGAGACACACTGCTCCCAGCGGAGCTCCATGGAGCGGCTCTTGGCGCTGCCGTAGTCCCGGAAGTACTTGCCGGCGCTGGAGGTCAGCACGAGGTTGACCAGGGTCGTGACCCCGAGGAGGTTGCCTGCCTCGTGGAGCGAGGCGATCTCGCGCTGGAACCCGTAGTAGGCGGAGTTGCAGAGCTTGAGCACCTTCGAGGTGATCCCGGGGTCGGTCTGGACCAGCTCGATCAGCTCGCTGGGGACCACTTCCTTGCGTCCGGCGACCTCCAGCACGCGCGCCGCGACACCGGGGAACGGCTCGAGACTTCGCATCTCGAACATGAGGTCCTTGAGGGGCACGTGCATGGCAGGTCTTCGGCTAGGGAATCTCCCGTCTACTGCCCATTCGGGTGTCGCGCCCGCGTCACTGGAGAGAATCGCGGCAACTCGTCCTGCGTCCCATTTCCCCCCGTTCAGGGCGGCGCGGCTCTCAATACGCGCCCGTCCGGTCGAAGAGCCCGCCCTCGTCCCGGAACCCCTTGAACTCCAGGGCGTTGCCGGAAGGGTCCCTGAGGAAGAGCGTGCCCTGTTCGCCAGGCTGGCCTCTGAAGCGCACGCGGGGGGGGATCACGAACCGGCAGCCCGACTCCCGCAGGGACTCGGCCAGCGCTTCCCACGCGGCCATGGGGAGCACGATCCCGAAGTGGGGGATCGGGACCTGGTCCCCATCCACGGGGTTCTCCCCGGCGTGCGAGTCGTCTCCGCTCCCCGGGACGAGGTGGACCGTGATCTGGTGCCCGCCGAGGTCGAAGTCGATCCAGCGTTCGGAGCGCCGCCCGATCCGTGCGCCCAGCACCCCCGCGTAGAAGCCCTCGGCCTCGCCGAGGTCGTGGACCGCGAGCGCCAGGTGGAAGGGGCGGGGCCCGCCGCCCGCGGCTCGGAGAGCCGGGCGGCGGTCATCTCGGGGCTCGCTCAAAGGTAGGCGTCGTGCCCTTCCTTCTTCTGCTTGCCGAGGGTGCGGTAGATCGTCTTCGCGGCGTCCGCGTCGCCCTTGGCGAGGGCCACCTCGAGGTCCACCAGCGTCGAGCAGACCGTGAGCATGCGCTTGCGGAAGTCCGCGCTGAACTCGACCAGCGCCTCCCCTTCGAGCGCCGCTTCCGGCTTCGGGGGGTGCTGGAAGCCCACCAGGGCAGCCGCCTGCATCTCCTGGCAGAGCTTCACCGCCGCGTCCTTCTGATCCGGCTTGCTGAGCATCTTGCGGATGCCCTTCATGCCCTTCTGGATCACCTCCATGCTCTCGTGGAGGGGGCCGGACGGCTCGTCGTCATCGGCGGCGACCACGGCGTCCGTCCGGGGCGCGGCTGCGGACGCGTCGTTGAGTTGAGCGGCGAGGGCCAGGACCGCGATGCCGGGCAGGGCGAGCAAGGTCAGCTTGGAGCGTTGGATCATGGGGTCGGGTCGGGTTTGCCGGCCAGCGGCCGGGCAGGGAAGGGGGTCACGCTCCATGAAGAATAGTCTTCCAGGCGGTGAGGTGGGCCACGGCGCAGGCGCGCCACGTGAAGGGGGCGGCATTCTTGATCCAACTCTGACGCAGGGCCGGGTCTTGGGCCTGCTCCAGGACCTCCTCGAGGGCGACGGCGACGCCCGCGGGGTCGTCGCCGTCCACGAATCGAGCGGTGGCTCCGAGGGCCTCCCTGAAGGAAGCGGTAGGGGAGGCCACGACGCCGAGGCCGTGCCGGCCAGCTTCCAGGGGGGTCACCGGCGTCGCCTCGTCCTCGGTGAGGTGCAGGAGGACGCTGGCACCAGCGACGCAGGCGGGC
Source organism: uncultured Planctomycetaceae bacterium (assembly GCA_964511565.1). Lineage (GTDB taxonomy): Bacteria > Planctomycetota > UBA1135 > UBA1135 > Saltatorellus. The sequence continues at coordinate 520 of CAZEFP010000137.1, read as the reverse complement.
ATCCGGGCCTCGTCGGGCACCTCGATCCACCGGACGTGCGGAGCGGCGGGGGAGGATCGCAGGGCGGCCCGGAATTCCTCTGCAGCGTCGCCGGGACGCCCCACGAGGAGGAGGCGGCTGGAGGAACCTCGCTGGCGGAGCGCCTCGAACGCGCGCAGGACGGCCAGCGGGCGCCGTGATCGGCGCACCGCGCCGAGCACCAGCACGTCCCTGGTGGAGCGACGTTCCAGGGGCGCGGGCAGGTCGCGGTCCCAGTGATCGGTCCCAACGGGGACCTGGAAGACCCTCTCGGGCAGCACGTCGAAGGAGCGAATCAGCCGGCCCGCTGCTTCGGCGGAGAAGACCAGCAACCCGTCGGCGCGGCGGACCGCGGCGCGGAACGTGGACGCTGACGGCGCGTCCTCCGCAGGGAACTCCGAGATGGCCAGGGTCTCCGCTCCGGTGATGGCCGGGGGCCACCCGGGGGCGGAGCGGTGGAAGAGCTCGCCCTTGATCGCGCAGACCTCGCTCTCCGCCATGG
>CAZEFP010000136.1:0-7752 GCA_964511565.1 uncultured Planctomycetaceae bacterium | reverse complement strand
CCTGCGGCGGCGCGCACCCCGGCGGCCGGAGGGCCCGCCAGCGGGAGCGAGGGGGTGGGCCCCGACGCGGCGCGGCGGGAGGGAGGCTCGGAGGTCGTCTCGGTCTCACAGCTCACGGCGCGCATCAACACCGCCCTGAAGGGCTTCGGGCGCGTCGCGGTGGAGGGCGAGATCAGCCGCCCCAAGACCGTCGCGTCGGGGCACGTGTTCTTCACCCTCAAGGACGGCTCCGCCGTGCTGGATGCCAAGGTCTGGCGGTCCGCGGCGCCCCGGGCCCTCGCCTCGGTGGGCAAGCTGACCGAGGGGGCGCGGGTGATCTGCCACGGCAGCCTCGACGTCTACGCCCCCTACGGCAAGCACAGCCTGATCGTGGATCGGATCGAGCCGCGGGGCATGGGCGCGCTCCTCGCGGACCTGGAGCGGCTCAAGGTCCGGCTTCGGGAGGAGGGCCTGATGGACCGGCGCAGGCCGCTGCCGCGGTTCCCCGCGCGCGTGGGGGTCGTCACGAGCCGGGACGCCGACGCCTGGCGGGACTTCCTCAGGACCCGGTCCCTTCGATGGCCGGGGTATCCGGTGCGGCTGGCGCACTCCCGCGTCCAGGGGCAGGCCGCGGCGAAGGAGGTCGCGGCGGCCATCCGGCGCCTGGACGAGAGCGGCGTGGACGTCGTCGTGGTCTGCCGCGGCGGCGGCGCCATCGAGGACCTGTGGTGCTTCAACGAGGAGGCCGTCGCCCGCGCGATCTGGGCCTGCAGCGTGCCGGTGGTGACAGGGGTAGGCCACGAGTCCGATACCACCCTCGTGGACCTCATCGCGGACCACCGAGCCCACACCCCGACCGACGCTGCGCAGACGGTGCTCCCCGACCGCGTCGCCCTGGTCGAGGCGATCGAGCGCCAGGGGGCCTACCTGGGGGACGCCATGGAGCGCGCGGTGGAGGGCCGCGCCGACCGCTTCGCCCGGGCAGCCCGCACGCTCCGGCTGCGGACCCCCGTGCGACTCGTGGAGGAACGAGGGGCGCGGGTGGAGGCCCTGGCCCGGCGCGGTCGGAGCGCCTCGATCTCACTCATCCAGGAGACCGCCACGCGGCTGGAGCGGCTCGCCGCGCGCCTCGAGCGACAGAGCCCCCTGGCCCGGGTGGTCCGGGTCGAGGGCCAGGTCGAGCGGACCGCGGGTCGGCTCGCGGCGGCCATGGGGGCTCGCGTCGAGGCCGCCGATCGCCGCCTCGAGCCGGCGGGGCGAGCGCTGGAGGCGGTCTCGCCGCTCGCGGTCCTGGAGCGGGGCTACTCGATCACCCGCCGCGCCGACGGGCGCGTGGTGGTGGACCCCTCCGAGCTCGAGGCCGGCGAGGACCTCACGACGATCGTGGCCCGAGGGGAGATCGACACGACCGTGCGGTCCGTGCGCGCCACGGAGCGAGGAGACGGGTATGAGTGACACCGCGGAGCGCACGGGCGCGCCCGGGGCCTCGGGTACCTGGGCCGTGGTGGTGAACTGGAACGGAGGCGGGGCGCAGAACCTCGCCTGCCTGCGCTCGCTGGTCGGCCAGGGCGTCGAGGCCGGGCGAATCATCTTCGTGGACAACGCCTCGACCGATGGCTCACGGCAGGAGGTCGCCGCGGCTCTCCCCGGGCTGGTCCATGTGGACAACGACGCCAACCGGGGCTTCGGCGAGGCGGCCAATCAGGGGGCGACGCTGGCGCTGGAATCGGGCGCGGAGGCGGTCTTCTTCGTGAACAACGACCTGCGGTTCGAGGACGGCGAGCCCTGCCTCGCGGGGCTCGAGGAGACGTTGGAGTCGGAGCCACGGATCGGGATGGTCGGGCCGCGGATCCTGTTCGACGACGGTACCTCGCGGGTGTGGTGCGCCGGCGGTCGCCTCGACTACCGGCAGAACCTCTCCACCCTGCTCGGCCACAAGCAGCCGGACGGCCCGCGGTGGCAGGAATCCCGGCCCGTGGACTACATCCCGGGCTGCGCGCTCCTCGCCGGGCGCGAATGCCTGCTCGACGTCGGCCTCTTCGACGCGTCCTACTTCGCCTACATGGAGGACGTGGACCTGGGCCTGCGCGCGAGGGAGCGGCAGTGGTCCGTGCGACTTCGGGGGGACCTGCGTGCCCTGCATGCCCCGTCGAGCTCGACGGGTGGGGGCTACGGCGCGCGCCGGAAGTGGATGCAGGGGGGGAACTCGGTCCGGTTCCTCAAGGCCCACGGCCGGGTCCTCCCGTGGGCCCGCTTCCTGGTCTTCGACGTGCTGACGCTACCCCTCGCGCTGCTGCTGCGCGGCTGCCGGGGGGAGGCGGGCGGGGTCCTCGCCAAGGCCAAGGGCATCCTCGACGGCTTGGCGGGACGGAAGGTCACGGCCAAGGCCCTGGAGCCCGGCTCGTCAAGGCTCTGGCGCTGAGGCCCCACCGCGGCCCAGATCGAGTGGCGCACGCCCCAGAATGATGGAACTCAGGGCTGCGACCGGCTCTCCAAGGTCGTGGCGCGTCGGGCGCGGCTACCATTGAGGCGCCGCGTCCAGGACACTCTCCCCAGGCCACCGGACCGTCCAATGATGAAGCTCTTGATCGATCGAAGCCCCCTCGGCGCCTTCGGGGCGCTACTCCTGGCGGGCGTCGCGCTTCCCCAGGAGACCCAGCCCCTGATGGGAGAGCCCGTGCGGGGGCTCACGGCGCAGCAGCTCGCGCTCTTCGAGGAAGGGCGAGCGGCCTTCACCGCGCCGGTCCTCCCCGCCGAAGGGGCCGGCCCGATCTTCAACGAGCTCACCTGCGCCGGCTGTCACAACGTGCCAGCGATCGGTGGGTTCGGCGGGCGAAGGGTGACGCGCTTCGGGATCGGCGCCACGAGCACCTCGCCCTTCCAGGGGCTCGAGGGGTTCGGCGGGACGCTCCTGCAGGACCAGTCCTTCTCCATCGGGTGCCGCGAGACCGTGCCCGCCCAGGCGACCCACACCGCCCTGCGCGGTACGCCCATTCTCTTCGGGTCGGGGCTCATCGAGGCCATCACGGACGGGGCGCTCGTGGCGCGCGCCAACAATCAGCCCGCTGGTCTTGTGGGGCGCGTTCACACGACGGTCCCCCTGGAGACGCCCAACGGCGCGCGAAGGATCGGGCGCTTCGGCTGGAAGGGCGGGATCGCGACGGTGGACTCCTTCTCGATCGACGCCGCCCTGAACGAGATGGGGCTGACGAGCCAGTTCCTGCCCCAGGAGAACGCGCCCAACGGTGACCTGGCGCTGCTCGCGCAGTGCGACACGGTGGCCGACCCGGAGGACATGCCGGACGCAGCGGGCTTCACTCGCACGGATCGCTTCACCCACTTCCAGCGCTACCTCGCCGCGCCCGCGCAGACCCCCAGGAGCGGAATGACCGGTGAGGCCATCTTCACCACGGTCGGCTGCGCCGACTGCCACGTGCCGAGCTACGTCACGGGACAGGTGGCGGAGGACGCGCTCTCTGGCCAGGAGATCAAGCCGTATGCGGACTTCCTCCTCCACGATCTCGGCGCGCTGGGCGACGGGATCGTCGAGGGGGAGGCCACCGAGACCGAGATGATGACGCGGCCTCTCTGGGGGCTGGCCCAGCGGCCGAGCTTCCTCCACGACGGGCGCGCCACGGGCGGCACCTTCGGGCAGAACGTGGCGGCGGCGGTGGCCGAGCACGGCGGCACGGCGACGCCGTCCGCCCAGGCGTTCGCCGCGCTCTCCGCCGTCGAGAAGGACCTGGTCTATGACTTCCTCGGATCCCTCGGGCGTGCCGAATTCGACTGGGACACCAACAACACCATCGACGAGTTCGATTGGTTCTTCATCTATCCCCTGATGACGGGCCCCGAACCGGCGACGCCCATCTCGCCCGATGACGAGGGTGCCATCGGTGACGTGGACCAGGACGGGGACTTCGACCTGGTGGAATTCGGGAAGCTTCAGCGCGCGTTCAGCGGACAGTGAGGGACCAGGACATGTTCAAGCAAGGCACTCTTCTCCTCGCAGCGGCTGCGATCGCCGCGCCCGCAGTCGCGCAGGTCACCCTCGACGTCGAGCTCCTCTCCGGCGGAGCGCCGGTGGTGAGCGTCCTGCCGGGGCAGGTGGTCCCCTTCACGCTCGAGGCCCAGCTGGGCGGCGAGCCATGTCAGGGGCTCGCGATGTTCGCCGTCGACCTCGATCACGATGGGGGACCCCTCACGCAGGTGGCGCCCAGCCCGGCGGCGGCGCCCTTCGTCTCGCCCATGGGGGTCAACAACCCCGCTGGCTTCGGCGGTACCCTGCGAGGTGGCAACCTGCTCCAGGTCGGCGGCGCCATGAACACCATCAACAACCAGTTCGCCGCGGCGCCGCTCGGCACGGTGGTCACGGGCATCGCGTTGACCGCGCCCGAGGAGCTCGCGACGGGCAGCCTCGTGGCACCTTCCACGGCAGGCGTTTACACGCTGACGGCGCGCAACCTCTTCGCGAACGCGCTCGACGCCCCCGCGCCTGCGGGCTTCTGGGAGGTCAAGGCGGTGGAGGCCGGCGAGGTCTCCTCGCTCACCATCCTCGTGTTGGACTGCAGCGCGGAGACCTTCTGCGAGGCCAAGGTGGACTCCGCCGGTTGCGCGCCGGCGATCACGGCGTCCGGCGCCGCGTCCCTCGGCGGGAGCTCGACCCTCACGCTCACCGCGTCTGGCGTCCTCAATCGACAGTTCGGCCTGTTCGTCTACGGGACGGAGCTCGCTGACGATCCGGCCTTCGGCGGCACGCTCTGCGTCGGGGGCAACGTGGTCCGCCTGTTCGAGCCCACCAACTCCGGCGGGGCCGGCGCTCCTGGCACCACCTGTGGCGGCAGCTTCACCCGGGTGATCGACGGGGCCTTCCTCGCGGGCGCCGGCTTCGGGATCGGAGACGAGTTCTTCTGCCAGTGGCTGTACCGGGATCCGCAGGCTCCCGACGGCAGCGGCGCGGGCCTCACCAACGCCGCGGCGTTCCTGGTCTGCCCCTGAGGTCCGCGGCCCTGGTCCCGGGGCAAGGGTTCTGCATGATCGCACGGCTGATCCTCGCTCTGGCGGCGTGCACGGTCGCGGCCGCGGCGCCCAAGGCCGGGCCCGGTGACCTGCCAGAGGAGGTCGAGGCCTTCGTCGAGGCGCGCGCAGACTGGCTCGGGGCGTTCAAGGCCTGGATCGCTGGCGATGGAGAGGCGCCCTTCCGCGCCGCGGTCGAGCTCCGCACTCCGGACGGTCCGCCTTCCTCGGCGGGGTCCGAGGGACTCCGCCTGGTCCGCAGCGATCGTCGAGCGGGCGCGCTGCGCCGGGTGGATGCTGGCGGGTTCCGCGACGCGCTCCTGGGTGGGCAGGGGGGTGGTCGCGTCGCCCGAGACAAGACGAAGGTCGTGGCGGCGGCGCCTGTGGAGGGCGGCTTCGAGCTCGATCTTCGGGTGGAGTCCCAGGCGGCGGGGGATGCCCCCGCGTGGCAGGCGATCTCGTGGGTCTCCCTACGGCTCGTCCTGATGGCCGGGGCGGGGACCGCCGAGCAGGCGACCGAGGAGTGGGGGTGCGACCGCGCGACCGTCACCTCGTGGGAGTGGGCGGCGCGGACCGAGGAGCTCTTCACCGAACGTACGCTGGGTGTTCTCGGGCCGGACGAGCGGGCGGCGCGCTTGCTCGGGGTGGGGATGGACCGCTGGGCGCAGCGGCTCGACGACCCTTCCCTGTCCGCGTGGTTCGGTCACCAGGGGATCGCCGCGGGGGATGTCAACGGGGACGGCCGCCCCGACCTCCTGGTGGCCATGCCGAGCGGGCTCCCGAACCTGCTCCTGGTCCAGCAGGCGGATGGGAGCGTCCGGGACGTCGCGCGGGAGGTCGGCCTGGCCTGGCTCGACGACACCAAGGGCGTCCTCCTCGTGGACATGGACGGAGACGGCCGACAGGACGCCGTGTCCGCGCTCGGGCACGTCATCGTGGTCCAGCGACAGGACGAGCGCGGCCGGTTTCAGATGGCCGGCTGGGGCGTCTCGCCGGATGAAGCGCCCGTCTATGGCGTGAGCGCCGCCGATGTGGACGGTGATGGCGACCTGGACCTCTTCGGTGCGAGGTACGTCTCGACGCGCTACGCGGACACCCTCCCCGTGCCCTTCGAGGATGCCCGCAACGGTCCATCCAACGTGCTCTTTCGCAACGAGGGCGGGCGCTTCGTGGACGTGACGGCGGCGGCGGGGCTCCTGGCCGGAGGCGGACGCTTCAGCTTGCAGGGGACCTTCACCGACTTCGACGTGGACGGCGATCCCGACCTCTACGTCGTCAACGACTTCGGACGCAACCAGATGTTCGTCAACGAAGGGGGCCGGTTCGTGGATCGAGCGGCTCCTCTCGGGGTGGAGGATCAGGGCGCCGGGATGGGGGCTTCGTGGTCGGACTTCGACCGCGACGGGGACCTCGACCTCTACGTGACGAACATGTTCTCGTCCGCAGGCCGGCGGGTCGCGTTCCAGGATGGGTTCGCGCCGGAGCGGACCGAGGAGGAGCGGGAGGAGATCCGGCGGCTGAGTCTCGGCAACAGCCTCCTGGTTCGCGAGGGGAAGCGCTTCGTGGACCGATCGGAAGTCGCGGGCGTGAGGATGGGACGCTGGGCGTGGGGGGCGGTCTTCGCGGACCTCGATGCGGACGGCTTCGACGACCTGGTCAGCCCATCCGGCTTCCTCACCGGGCCGAAGCCCGGCGACCTCTGAAGCTCCTTCTGGCGGCGCGTGGCGCCGCAACCGAGCAGCGCCGTCGGCTACGCCGCCGCCTGGGGGGAGATCGCCCGCTCCATGGAGTCGGGCGTGTCCTGGAGCGGTCACGAGCGCAACGTGGCCTGGGTCCAAGCCGGGGGCGGTGACTTCGTGGATGTCTCGGCGATCACGGGGTTGGACCAGGTGGAAGATGGCCGCGTGGCCTTGCGCTGCGACTGGGATGGCGACGGGGACCTCGACCTGTGGCTCCGGTTCCGGAGCGGTCCGACGCTCCGTTACATGGAGAACCGCGCCGACCCTGCGCGTCATGTGGTCTTCGATCCCGGCCGCCCGGGGGCGTCCGTGGTCGTCGAGACCACCCTGGGTGACGAGACGCACAGGACTCTCCTGCAGACCCGGACGGCGGACGGCTACCTCGCCGGGGTGCGGAGGAGGGCGGTGATCGCCCTGCGCCCGGAAGAGGAGGTGGTCGGGGCGGAGCGCCTCGTGGAGCAGGGCGTCCGGGTGCGGGCTCGGCCCGCGGGCAGCGCGCCCCTCGCCGCGGGCGCGCTGCCCGCCGGGGGCCTGCCCGGGCGGGTGGTCCTGCGCACCGCGCTGCCGCTCCCTGCGGAGCGCCTGCGTCAGCTGGGCTTCCGACCGGGGCGCCCACAGGTGCTCGTGGTCGCGGACCCGGAGTGCGCCGTCTGTGCCGAGGTCCTGCCCGCAGCGATCGAGGCCATCGAGCGGGACGGGCGGCTCGGGTTGACTCGCCTGAACACCGGGAACCCTGAGGACCTCGCTTCCGTCCAGTGGGCATCAACGACCGCAGCTCACATCCTCGGCCCGGGGGCTCAACTGGATACCCCGCTGGCGCTCCTGGTCGGTCCTGGCGGCCAGCTGCAGGTGGTCACCGTGGGTGCTCTGGACTGGGACGTTTTGTCACAGGACGCGGGCTGGTTCGCGCTGAAGCCCGTCCAGGGCGCCCTCCGCGCCAGCTTCGACCCTCCCGGTGCCTCACGGTGGTTCCACGGCATGGCGCGATCCGGCGGGCCGCTGGCGCAAGAACTACTCG
>CAZEFP010000135.1:0-7811 GCA_964511565.1 uncultured Planctomycetaceae bacterium | reverse complement strand
GACCCGGAGTACACCGCCAGGATCCGGAGGCCGTCTGGCCCCCCTTGCAGGAGGCTCACCCGGTCCACGGCCTGGAGCACGAGGATGTGCGCCACGTACACCCCCATGTTCCGCTCCGCGAGCCAGGTCAGGAACCTCGAGCCAGGGGCGCGCCATTGGAACCCCACCAAAGCAAGGGGAACCGCCACCGCATAGCGAGCCCAAAGCTGTGACCAGGGCAGCCACGCGGCCCCGACGGCGATCGGGACCAGGGAGACGCCAGCGATCAGCAGCAAGAGCCGTCTGCGTCGCCGAGGATCCTCCACGGTGAGTGCACGGCCGATGGCCACGCCGAAGAAGACCGCGGGCAGCCCGTCCAGCCAGAGGTCCAGGGGCGGCCATGGGTCGAGGGCCACGCGCGATACGGAGCTCGCCATCAGGGTGACCCCGCCCAGCAGCGCCACCAACGCGGCGCCACCCGACGCCCGCGTACCGCGCGTCAGGCGCGAGAGCCCGAAGGCCGCCCCCGAGGCCGCAAACCCATAGGGGAGGAACCACAGGTGGAAGGCGCCGCCCACCAGCCACATGGACGGGTCCAGCTGATCGTCCCACACGTGGCCGTAGCGCACCGATTGAGCGACCTTGACCGCGAGGTAGACCAGGGACCAGATCAGCCAGGGTCGGAGGAGCCGGACCGCCCGGCGCTCCAGGAAGCGAACGGCGGAGACTTCTCGGGAGCCTCTGGCCACAAGCGCGCAGAGGATGACCTGCAGCGTGGTCAGACCGAAGGAGATCCCGAGCAGGGGCTCGGTGACCTCGGTGGCCGTCCAGCGCACGTGGTACGCCACGATGCTGAGCATGCACAGGGTGCGCACCGGACGTAGACCGGTGTAGACGCCGCCCCTCCGAGGACCACGCTCGAGAGCCGGAGCTTGCGGCGGAGACGGCTCCCTCGTCACGGGATCACAAGACCGAGTACGCGGTGCGGGACAATGAGCCCACAGCCATGGCCGCAGCGTGGACTTCCATCGAGCCCCCTGGCGCCCCTACCAACCGTCGTCCGCCCTCCAGCGATCGCCTGGCGTCTCGCACGAGCTCGGTCACGAGGTCTGCCACGGAGGGCAACCCACGGACAAGACCGACCGCTGAGCCGCTGGGCAGGATCCCAGCCTCGATCTCGCCCTCCACGCAGCCGCGCCGGGCGCGGTCGACACCGCGCGCTTCACGGATGGCCCCGTCATCGACACCTGCCGCCGACATCTCGACCATGCGCTTCACCGGGGGCGTCAGGAGACCGCGGCTCACGCTGCCCCGGGGACCGTAGAGCGCCGTCTCCTCCGCGCACGCCCGGATCACGGTGCCCTTGTAGGCGGGGTGCGCGTTGCACTCCTTGGTGGCGACGAAGCGCGTCCCGAGCTGGACGGCGCTGGCTCCGAGCGCGAGCGCCGCCGCAACACCGCGGCCGTCGGCGATTCCGCCCGCCGCGACCACGGGGATGGGGACCGCATCCACCACCTGGGGAACCAGCGACATCGTCGCGAGTCCCCCTTCCCGAACGTGTCCTCCAGCCTCCACGCTCTCGGCGACCACGAAGTCGACGCCAGCGCGGTAGGCCTTCACGGCCAATTCCGGCGAGGGAACGACGTGCCCCACCAGGCGGTCTGCCCCTTGGAGCACAGAGGTGAAGCGCGCGGCTGACCCAGCGCCCGTCAGGACCACCGGGACCCGCTCCGCGAGGATGACCTCGATCATCTCCTCGATCAGGTCCTCACCGTCCGGCCGAAGCTGGATCAGCGGGAGATTCACCGCAAAGGGGCGATCCGTTCGAGCCTGCACGGTGCGGACGGCATCGCGGAGCTCCGCCGCGTCCATGGTGGCGGCGCCGAGCACCCCGAGCCCCCCGGCTTCGCTCACCGCCGCGGCAAGGGTGGGACCACTCACCCAGGCCATTCCGCCCTGGATGATCGGCACGTCGATTCCTAGCTGCTGAGTCAGCTCGGTCTTCATCTGGAGATGGGCAGTAAGTGAGGCTCGGTCGAGCCGCGGTTTGCGTCAGCAGCCCCATCAGGGGCGCGCTCGCGGGCAGGCGATGTGTCGAAATGATATCCACCGGCCGCCTTGGCGCGCATCCGTGCCCCCCGGTCCCGGCAAGAGAATTTCACCGATGCCGAGCAGGGGTTCTCCTCGAAGGAACGGGGCCCGCGATGGCCCGGAGCCCAGCCGCGGACGTCCAGCGACTCGGACTCCCGGAGGCCTCCCGCGGCGGCGTGAACTCGGCCGGGTAACCCACGCTCGAATCGACCCGAGGGACGTAAGCTGGATGTATCCCCATCTCGCAACGCGGAGACCCCATCATGATCCGGACGCTCGCGCTCCTCGCCGCCCTGACGGCGCCTTCCCTCGCACAGGACCTGGAAGCAGCCACCGAGCGAGCCCTCGGCCTCGCCGACTGCTCCGTCCAGAAGATCGACCCCACGGGGGCGATCGCCATCGGCCTAGAGGCGCAGATCTGGCTGGATGGGACCCCCACCATCCTCCACCTCACCGAGCACAGCGTTCGAGCCCCTGGCTTCGAGCTGATCGAGCAACGCGCCGACGGATCCTTGGTCTCCGTGGACCCCGGCCCGGTCGTCACCCTCCGTGGCGGCCTCGAGGGCACCCCCGACGCACGGGTCGCCGCAGGGCTCCTCACGGACGGCCTCCACGCCCGGGTGATGATGCCCGACGGCCGGGAGTTCTGGATCCAGCCCGTGCCCGCGACCCTCCCGGGCGCCGGCCCCCGTCACCACGTCGTCTACGAGCGCAGCCAGATCCTCCGCACCAGCGAGCGATGCGGCGCCGACCTCCTGGCCAACAACCACTCCGTACCCTCCCCCGAGCTGGCCCCCGGCGCGGGCGCCCCCCTCGGCTCAACGCTCTACACCGCGGAGCTCGGGTGCGACGCGGACTTCGAGTTCTATCAGGACTACGGCTCCTCGACGACTGCCGCCAGCAACCGGATTCAGACGGTCGTCAACACGATGAACCTGCAGTACGAGCCGGAGGTGAGCATCACACACTCGATCACCACCACCCTCGTCCGCACCTCCTCCAACCAGCCCTACACCTCCTCCGACGCGGGCACCCTCCTGGATCAGTTCCGCTCCGAGTGGAACAGCAACCAGGGCTCCATCCAGCGAGACGTCGCTCAGCTCTTCACCGGCAAGAGCATCATCGGCGGGACCATCGGCATCGCCTGGGTCGGCGCCGTGTGCACCAGCTTCGGCTACGGCATGGTGGAGTCGGACTTCAACGGGAACTTCGCCAGCGCCACGGACCTCTCGGCCCACGAGCTGGGGCACAACTGGAACGCGAGCCACTGCTCCTGCACGTCGTACACGATGAATCCGTTCATCACCTCGGCCAACACGTTCAACCCCCAGGGCACGCGGCCGACGATCATCTCCTTCCGCAACTCGAGGAGCTGCCTGAGCACGGGCGGTGGCGGCAACAACCCGCCGGGAAACGCGGGCAACCCGAGCCCCAGCAGCGGCGCCAGCAACGTGCCTGCGACCGCAGACCTCGCCTGGAGCTCCGCCAGCGGAGCCACGAGCTACGACGTCTACTTCGGCACGGACCCGACCCCTGACCCCGGCGAGTTCCTCGGGAACCAGTCCGGCACGTCCCGGGCCCTGGGGACGCTCTCCTACTCGACGACCTACTACTGGCGGATCGACCCGGTCAACTCCAACGGCACCACCACCGGCGCCGTCTGGAGCTTCACCACCGAGAATCAACCCCCCGGCGGCGTCCCCAACGACAGCTGCAGCACCGCGACGACGATCGGCCTCGGTTCCACGGGCTTCGACACCACGAACGCCACCCTCAGCCCGGAGTCCTGGAACTGCGCGGGCGGAGGCGGCCCCGACATCTGGTACAGCTACGTTGCGGGGAGCACCGCGGACCTCCGCATCGAGACGTGCGGCTCCAGCTACGACACCGCCCTCGAGGTCTACCTGGGGAGCTGCTCGAACCTCTCCCTGCTGGCTTGCAACGACGACAGCTGCGGCCTGCAGAGCCAGATCGACATCACCGGCATCCCCACGGGGACCCTCTTCCTCATTCGCGTCGGCGGCTGGAACGGCGCCACGGGCGCCGGGTCCCTGACCCTTACGGAGACCTCCAGCCCGCCCCCGGGGGTGGTCGGTAACCCGACGCCGAGCGACGGCTCCACCGGCGTCTCCGTGGACCAGGACCTCTCCTGGAGCGCCGGGAGCGGCGCCACCAGCTACGACGTCTACCTCGGCACCAACCCGGCGCTCGGCCTCTTCGCCGGCGACTTCCAGGGGAACCAGACCGGCCTCAGCCGCGACGTGGGGACGCTGCAGTACGCCACCACCTACTACTGGAGGATCGACTCCATCAACGGGAGCGGGACCACCACCGGGACGGTCTGGAGCTTCACCACCGAGGGCAACCCGATCCCGAACGACGACTGCGCCACCGCGGACGTGATCGGGTTGGGGAGCTTCGGGTTCGACACGAGCGGGGCCACCAACGGCGGCCCCGGGTGGAACTGCGCCGGCGGCGGCGGGCCCGATGTGTGGTTCAGTTACACGGCCGCGAGCGCCGCGAACCTGCGGTTCGAGACCTGCGGGAGCGGTTACGACACGGCCCTCGAGGTCTTCGTGGGCAGCTGCGCGAGCCCGTCATTGATCGACTGCAACGACGACGCCTGCGGGCTGCAGAGCCGCATCGACGTCACGGGCATCGCCGCGGGGACCACCTTCCTCGTTCGGGTGGGTGGCTACAACGGGGCCACAGGCTCAGGCGTCCTCACGCTCACCGAGACGTCCCCGCCGCCCCCGGGCGTGGCCACCAACCCCACACCGGCGGACGGCGCCTCGGGGGTCTCCGTGGACCAGGACCTGTCCTGGGCCGCCGCAAGCGGCGCTGCCAGTTACGACGTGTATCTCGGCACGGACCCTGCCCTGGGCCTGTTCCTGGGCGACTTCCAGGGCAACCAGACGGGCACCTCGCGCGACGTGGGGACCTTGCAGTACTCGACCACTTACTACTGGCGAATCGACTCCCTGAACGGGGGCGGCATCACCATCGGTACGGTCTGGTCGTTCACCACCGAGGACCCGCCCCCCCCGACCGAGACCCTGCTCTTCCGCGACGGCTTCAACCGCGGCAGCGTCGGACCCGGGTGGAGCTCACCCGACCTCCGCAAGATCCGCATCCGGGGCGGCGCCCCCATCGACGGCTTCTACGCCAGGATCCGGCGGGCGCTGTACATGGAGGTCACCGTGGACGCTTCCGCGTACACCGGATTGCGGCTCGAGTCCGCGCGACGGGCACGGAACTACGAGGCCGGCGAGTCCTTCCAGATCCTCGTGAACGGGACCGTCGTGGAGACCCTCACGGGCAGCACCGGCTGGGTGACGAGCGACATCGACCTCGCCGCCTTCGCCGGGCAGCCCTCCGTGACGATCCGATTCAAGTCCAACGGCAACCAGCTGAGCGAGTCGGGTGACATCGACCAGATCCGGATCATCGGCCTGAACTGAGCGCCCGGGGTCCTCCCCGCGAAGCGCTCCATCGAACGCCCCCGCTGGCTGATCGGCCAGCGGGGGCGTTCTTCCACAGGAGCCCCGGTCGCCGGGCCGCCGAGGCTTAGACTCGGCGCCATGGATCCGATCACTCAGGTCGCCCTCGGAGCCGTCGCGGCGCAGGCCGTCACAGGTCCGGGCGGCCAGCGCCGTGCCGCGCTGGCGGGCGGACTCGGGGGGCTGCTTCCCGACGCCGACGTGTTCATTCGCTCCGCGACGGATCCCCTGCTCTTCCTGGAGTTCCACCGCCATTTCACCCCCGCCCTGGCCTTCATTCCGCTCGGTGGCATCCTCGCCGCCGCCCTGGCCTGGCTCCTGGGTCGAGGGCGATGGCCGCTCTCGTCCCTCCTGCTGCCGGCCGCGGTGGGTTGGGCCACCCACGGCCCCCTGGACGCATGCACGAGCTACGGGACCCACCTGGGCTGGCCCTTCACCGAGACCCGGGTCGCGTGGAACCTGATCGCGATCGTCGACCCCGTCTTCACGGGCCTGCTCCTGGTCGGGCTCTGGAGGAGTCTTCGGAGCAACGTCCCGGGGCCCTCCCGCCGCTGGCTCCTGGCCGCGGCCCTCTACCTCGCCGTGTGTGCCTTCCAGGTGGGTCGAGCGCGCTCCGCTTACGGGCAACAGATCGCGACGCGAGGCCACTCCCCCGCGAGCTACGAGGTGCGGCCCTCCATCGGCAACAACATCCTCTATCGCGGCTTCTACGAGGTGGACGGTGAGTACCACGTGGACGCGATCCGGGTGCCGTGGACCGCGCCGGCAGCGATCCTCGAGGGGAATCGCCACCCGGCACTGGACGCCGAGTCCTTCGCGGAGCGCTACGAACTGAGCGACCTCCAGCTCGAGGACCTCGAGCGCTTCCGCTTCTTCAGCGCTGGCTTCCTGATCGAGGACCGCCGCTTCCCGGGGGTCGTGAGTGACTTCCGCTACGCAGCGGTCCCCGACTCCGTGGCGCCCCTGTGGGGCATCGACTTCAACGGTCTCGGCCCGGACGAGCATGCCCGCTACCGAACGTTCAACCGAATCGACGAGGTGCAGAGGAGCCGCTTCTTCAGGATGGTCCTCGGCACCCAGGACCCGCTCCGCCCGGTTCCGCCTGCCCCGCGCTGACGCGGACCGCGAAGCCCCCCCTCGAACCGACGGCCAGCATGTCTCTCCTCCGAATCACTCTGCTCATCGCCCTCGTCATCCTCGGCGCTCCCGTGGTCGAGGCGCAGCGTCAGAAGCCCGAGGTCCCCGACCTCACAGCCGGCGGAGAACGCGATGACAAGCACGATTGGAACCTCGGGCCGACCGGCGCCAGGGGGTGGATCTGGGGCTGGAAGCTGGAGACCACCGACGCCCGCCAGATCCTGATCACCGAGGTCGCCGAGGGTTCTCCCGCCGATGGGCGACTTCGGCCGGGTGACGTCTTGCTGGGGCTGGACGGTGAGCCGTTCCAGGACGACCCCCGGATCGAGCTCGGGCGAGCCATCGGAGCCGCGGAGACCCGGAAGGGGAAGGGCCACCTGGACCTACTCCGCTGGCGGGACGGGAAGGCCAAGAGCGTGCGGCTGAAACTCGAGGTCCTCGGCGACTACGCCGAGACCGCTCCGTTCGATTGCGCGAGGTCCGAGCGGATCCTCGACGCCGCCTGCGACCACATCGCGGCGAACATGAAGGGCGGCATCGATGGCATGATCAACGCTCTGGCCCTCCTGGCCGCGGGGGACCGGCGCCATGCAGCCGCGGTGCGGAGGCTGGCGCGGGAGGTGGGGCGGTCCGACCTCGAGCTCACCCTCGAGGGCAGGACCTCGGGACTCCTCGCCTGGGAATGGGGCTATCGAGCCGTCTTCCTCTGCGAGTACTACCTCGCCACCAAGGATCGCCAGGTCCTGCCGGCCATCACCGAGTACGCCGGGACGATCGCCCGCGGTCAGAGCCACGTGGGCACCTGGGGTCACGGGATGGCCTGGCCGGATCTGAACGAGGGACGCCTGCACGGCTCCCTGGGCGGCTACGGCGCGGTCAATCAGGCGGGGCTGGTCTGCCACCTGGCCCTCGTCCTCGCCGAGGAGTGCGGCGTCAAGGACCGGGAGATCAAGGAGGCCATCGCCAGGGCGAATCGCTTCGCCTCCTTCTACGCCGGCAAGGGCGCGATCCCCTACGGCGACCACCGACCCGGGTGGGACAGCCACGACGACAACGGGAAGAACTCCCTCGCCGCGCTCATCTTCGACCTACAGGGAATGCGGG
>CAZEFP010000134.1:0-7834 GCA_964511565.1 uncultured Planctomycetaceae bacterium | reverse complement strand
GGTCTCGAGGTACTGGGCAGAAGCAGTTTCGATGGTAGCCAGGGGTGCGATCACGGCAGCAACGAGCGCCGTGCGCACGAACCCCTGAACCCTTGCGGTGAGAGTCATGGTGCAGATACGGAAGGTGTGTCGGAAACCAAGGGCGTGAGCACGGCCAGCGAAGCGGATTCTGGCCGTCGCCCTGGGCCGGAGAGGATACTGGTGGTGCCCCAGCCCTCCACCGTTCGGGCCGACTTCCTCGCTATCGCCCAGGCCGCGGGCGCCTAAGCCCCCCCCAGAAAAGGGCTCCCCGCGATGGCGAGAGGGCGACCGCGGGGCGGATCTTTGGTCCACTTGGCCCGTGTCCGCCCCCGTCGACGACCGCCCCGAGAGTTCCACGAGCGCCACGCCCTGGTGGGTCTACCTGGTGCGACGAGCGGACGATGCCATCTACACCGGCATCGCGACCGACGTGGAGCGGAGGTTCGCCGAACACCGTGAGGGTCGTGGGGCGAAAGCCCTGAGGGGCCGCGGCCCCCTTGTGCTGCTCGCCTCCAGCCCGGCGGGAGACCGCTCGAGGGCCCAGCGAATCGAGACGCGGATCAAGCGGCTACCCAAGCACGCGAAGGAGGAGCTCGCGACCAGCGACGAGCTGCTCGCCGCCTTCATCGAGTCCGCCGAGGATGCAAACGGCGACGAGGGAGCCCTCTGACCCGTCGCGCGTAAGCTGTTCCCCATGGCGACCACGGACCGACCTCGACGCCGCGTCATCGTCGTGGGCGCGGGCGCCCTCGGCGGGTGGACGGCGCTGCACCTCGCCAGGCGAGGCTGCAGGGTGACCCTCGTCGATGCTTGGGGTCCCGGGAACGGGCGAGCGAGCTCCGGCGGTGAGACCCGGGTGATTCGGCGTGGGTACGGGCATCGCAGCCACTACGTCCCCCTCGTGACCCGCGCGCTCGAGCTCTGGCGCGAGCTCGAGGCGTCGGCGGGGGTCCCGCTCCTTGATCGCAGAGGCGTCCTTTGGATGGCGGGCCAGCCCGCTGCGTTCGAGCAGGAGTCCATGGAGGCCTTCCGCGCCGAGGGCGTGCCCTTCGAAGAGCTGGACCGGTACGGCCTCCAGAGCCGCTTCCCCTCGATGAACTTCGAGGACATCCCCTGGGCCATGTTCGAGCCCGACGCCGGCGCGCTCTTCGCCCGCCGGGGCTGTGAGGTCGTGTGGGATGCCGTCCAGGAAGCCGGCGGAGAGACCCTCGTCGCCACCGCCCGACCTGTCCTCGACTCGACCGGGACCTGCCAGGGCGTCCAGCTCGCGGACGGGAGCACGCTCGTGGCCGAGGTCACGGTCTTCGCCGCCGGCCCGTGGATGCCCGAGCTCTTCCCCGAGGCCCTCGGCTCCCGGCTCGAGGTCACCCGTCAGGACGTGTTCTCCTTCGGACCGCCTCCCGGCGCGGGCGCGCACCTGCGCCTGCCGGTCTGGGCCGAGCACGCCACGGACCTCTTCGGAGACGACAGCTTCTGGTACGGGATCCCCGACGGTTTGAGCCGAGGGTTCAAGCTCGGCGAGGACACGCCTGGCGGGCCCTGGGATCCAACCCACGGCGAGCGCGTGGTGAACCCCGAGCGCCTCGCCCGCGCCCGCGCCTACCTGGCTCACCGCTTCCCGGCGCTGGCGGACGCCCCGCTCATCGACGCCCGCGTCTGCCAGTACACGATGAGGAAGGACTCGGAGCTCCTGGTGGATCGCCACCCGGACATCGCAGGCCTGTGGTTGCTGGGCGGCGGCTCCGGCCACGGATACAAGCTGGGGCCCTCGATCGGAGAGGTCGCCGCCCAGGCGATCCACGGGGACGCGGCGCTGCCCGAGCCCCTTCGGGGTCTCGGGCTCCTCGGCTGAGCGAGGGTCGCGACCTCAGTCGTTGAAGACGAAGAAGCCCACACCGCCGGGCTCGCGGAGGATGACGTTCTCTGCCGGCGCGCCGTCCCTGGCCCCCACCTCCTCGAAGACCTCGAGCCCCGTGGCGCGAATGGACTCGAGCACCTCCGGGTTGCGGTCTCCATTGAAGTAGGTGAACGAGGGGTTCGCGAAGGAGTGCGGGCAGACCAGGGGCCCCATCAGGCTGAGGTCCGCCATCCCTGGCCTCCGCAGGGTCACCCACCCCTGATCGGCTCCGCCGGCTGCGACCTGCACCCCCAGCAGATCGCCCCAGAAGGCCACGGACCGCGAGAGGCTCGGGGTCTCGAGGGAGACGCCGGCGAACTGCCCGAGCAACGCGCCACGCGGACCTGGGTCGAGGTCGGGGCCCGCGCCGTTCATCACCCAGACCGGGACACCGGAGGGCGCCGTGACGAGCTTCCCCCCCTCGAACGCCACCGCTCCGTGATGCTCGAGGGCCTCCCCGGCCGCCTCCGCGAGAGAGGCGCGCCAGACCCGGACGCCGGCGCGGGCACGCGGTTCGGGATCCACGTCGATCAGGGCCGCCCCGTCGGTCATGAGGCGGGCATTCCCTGCTGACGGCTCGAACCCGAGCCTCGTCAGGAACGCCACCGAGCGGTCGGGGGAGGGGGCGGGCGTGGTCAGGCAGAGGTTCATGGGCTCCCTGGGTGTCGACGACTGGGCAGCCTGGGTCGGCGCCAGGCGCGAGAGTAACCGAGGCTGACGGTCCCGCCGGCCACGCGCTACGCTCTGCTCCGTGGATCAACGCAGCGAGCAGGACGAGGGACGACTGGAGCGCCTCGCCGAGGGCGTCCTCGCGGGCGACCGGACCGAACTGGCGCGGGCGATCACGCTCGTCGAGAGCACGCGGAGGGAGGATGAGGTCCTGGCCCAGCGGCTCCTGGAGGCCATCCTCCCCGCGACGGGGAAGAGCCACAGGATCGGGATCAGCGGCGTTCCGGGCGTGGGCAAGAGCACGCTGATCGAGCGCCTGGGCGGCCAGCTGGTGGACGCCGGTCACCGCGTGGCGGTGCTCGCGATCGACCCCTCGAGCGCGCTCACCGGGGGGAGCATCCTCGGAGACAAGAGCCGCATGGACACGCTCGCGCGCCGAGAGGGCGCGTTCATCCGCCCCTCACCCAGCGCCGCGACCCTCGGAGGGGTCGCTCGCCGCACCCGTGAGACCCTGCTCCTCTGCGAGGCCGCGGGCTTCGACATCGTCCTCGTGGAGACCGTCGGCGTCGGTCAGAGCGAGACGGCGGCCCGTGACATGGTCGATACCTTCGTCGTCCTGCTGCTCCCCGGCGCCGGGGACGAGCTGCAGGGCATCAAGAAGGGCATCCTCGAGGTGGGCGACGTGCTCGCGGTCAACAAGGCCGACGGGGAGCGCGTCGCCTCCGCCCGGGCGGCGGCGAGGGACCACGAGGCGGCGCTGCGCTACCTCCGGCCGCGGGACGAGCACTGGTCTCCCACCACGGTCGTCGTGAGCGCGGAGACCGGGGCCGGGATGGAGGAGCTGTGGGAGACCGTCCAGCGCCACCGCGCCTCGCTCGATGAGGCGGGGGTGCTGGAGCAACGTCGCGGCGAGCAGGCGGCGCGCTGGATGTGGTCCATCATCGAGGAGCGGCTGATGGCTGGCTTCTGTGGGCACGGTGCGGTGCGCGACAGGCTCGCCGCCATCGAGGCTGACGTGAAGGGCGGGGCGTTGCCCCCGGGGGCCGCCGCCGCCCGCCTCCTCGAGACGTACAGGAGCTGACGCCGCCGTGCTCATCGGGACCCGGAACGGCGCACCGGCGCGCCCGGCGCCAGCGCTCCAGAGGCGCGACGGGCCGTGGCCGAAGCTCGCGCTCTCCGCCGCCCTCCTCGCCCTCTCGGCCTGCGGGGGAGCAAACCCGGAGCCCGAGGAGAGCGATCCGACGGGACGCGGCTGGGCCACGGACCAACCTGGCCTCTTCGGGTACCGCCGTCAGGCCGCGGATCCCGGGGGCCTTGGGGGCATCGGATACGCGACCGGGAACGAGCCAGCCCCGGCAGCCACGGGCCTGCTGCAGTGGGATCGCGAACGCACCGGAGATGGGCTCACGCTCATGTGCTCGGGCGATGCCGCGGAGGCCGTCCTCGTCTCCATGGACGGACAGGTGGTTCACCGCTGGGCGCGACCTTACTCCGACCTACCGGACGCGCCGCCTGCGGAAGGGCCGCACCAGCTCCCCTGGCGCCGCGTCCGGCTCCTCCAAGACGGCGGCTTGCTCGCGATCCACTCGGGCCGGGCGCTGGTTCGGGTGAACCGCGACTCCGGCCTGGTGTGGGCCGTGATGGACCGCGTCCACCACGACCTGGACGTGGCGCCCGACGGCTCCATCCTCGCCCTCGCTCGCACCGAGGCTCGGGTGCCTCGCGTGAACCCCGAGGAGCCCATCGTGGACGACCTCGTGGTCCGCTACGCCCCGGACGGGCAGCGCCTGGACTCGGTGAGCCTCTGGGACGCCTTCGCCCACTCGGCCCATGCGGACCTCATCGACCAGCTCACGGTTCGCTCGGGGGACGTGATGCACGCGAACTCCATCGACCTCCTCGACGAGCGGGAGGCCTCGCGGCTCGGCGCACCTGGCGTCACCGCCGGGCAGGTCCTGGTTTGCCTGCGGGACCTGGACCTCGTGGTCGCGGTGGACCTCGAGTCCGAGCGCTTCACCTGGATCTGCGGGGGACCGCCGGTCTCCCGCTGGCGAGCCCCGCACGACCCCTCGGTTGCCGCCGACGGCTCGATCCTCATCTTCGACAACCGCGGTGGCGTGGCCGAGACCTCGCGCCTCCTGCGCGTCGATCCGGTGACCGGTGCGCTGCGCTGGAGGTGGGCGGCGAAGCCCCCTTCGGCCTTCGCGTCCTTCTTCTGCGGTACGGTCCAGGAGCTCTCCTCGGGCAACCTGCTGGTCGCGGAGTCCACCCAGGGGCGAGCCTTCGAGATCGACGGGACCGGCGGAGACGTCGTCTGGGAGTACGTGAGCCCCCGGGTCACCGGTGAGTCCGATGAGCTGATCGCCGCCCTCTTCATGGCGGAGCGGATCCCGCGCCCCGCCTGGCTCGGGCGCTGATCCTGCCAGGGGAAACGGACCCGGACTCCGCTCTGCCAGAGGGGCGGGCGCCGCGCTCTGGCCTGTGCCCCTCGTCAGCGCCCCGCTTCTGGCGCACGTTCCCGCGGCTCCAGCCGGATCTCCACCTCTCCAGAGGGCTTGGCCACGCGCAGGACCAGCGCCTCGCCAGGCTCCAGCGCCCCGAGAACGGCGGTCAGGTCCGCTCGCTCACGGACCCGCTGCCCGCCGGCGCCGACGATCACATCGCGCACCGCCAGCTGTTCCTCGAGCCCCGCGGGGCGGACCGTCTGCATGGCCCGGAGTCCCGCGAGATCGGCGGGGCCGCCGTCGTCGACCTCCGCCACCACCACGCCCTCCTCGGGCGCCCTCGGCTCATCGCTGATCTTGCCCAGGAGCGCCTCGCTGTTGCCATCGCTGGCCGTGACGAAGCCGAACCTCGGCTCCCAGCGGAATCCCTCCCTCATGAGCGCGGGAACGACCTGCTGCAGGCGGTCCACGGGGAGCGCGAAGCCCACTCCGACCTGCCGGCGGGAGTCGGCGTGGATCGCGGCGTTCATCCCGATCATGCGCCCTTGATCGTCGAGCAGCGTCCCTCCGGAGGACCCGGGGTGCATCGCCGCGTCGGTCTGGATGACCCCCTCGATGAACTGACCCGACTTGGAACGGATCCGGCGACCCAACCCGCTCACGTACCCCACCGACAGCGAGTGGGCGAGGCCGTAGGGGCAGGACACCGAGAAGACCTGGGCCCCGACCGAGAGGTCCTTCGAGGAGCCCATGCGGACGGGGACCAGCTGCTCCGGCGGAGCGTCGATGCGGACCACCGCGACGTCGGTCGCCGGATCGACGCCCACCAGCTTGGCCTCCCACTGGGAGCCGTCCGCCAGCGTCACCAGCGCGGAGCTGGCACCGTTGACCACGTGCAGGCAGGTGACCACGTGCCCGGTCCGGTCCCAGACCCAGCCGGACCCCGTGCCAGAGACGAACTCCGCCGCATCGAAGTCGTTGCCCTCGACGTCCCGCGACCGGGTGGTCACGTGCACCACCGACGCTGAAGCGTCGGCGAAGATCGACTGCGCCAGGGTCGGGGCGCTCTGCGCTCGCGCGGCGACCGGCCTGGGGAGGTCCGCGGCGCCGGCCGCCTCAGGCCTCGGAGCCAACGGCGCCGACGTGGAGGATGGCGCGGCGAGACCGAATCGCTCAGGGTCCATCCGGATCAGCACGAGGAGCCCCAGGAGCGCGACGCAGAGCGTGGAGAGGAAGACCAGGAGCGCGTCCCTTCGTCCCCCTTCGGCCCCGTCCATCGCTGCTCCCTGGACACCCCTCCCGTCGTCTCCGGTCATACAGGGGGAGCCTACGCACCGGGCGTCACGTCTGTGAGCACCCTTGCGATGATCCCCGCAAGTCAGGCCACCCAGGACCGAGCAGGGAGCGCGCCGAGCGCGTATCGTCCTCGGCCCAGCGCCCTCCCCTGCGCCCCCTGCACCTTGTCCAAGACCCGCAAAGAGTCCAAGACCCGCAAAGAGCTGGGCGTACTCTGCCGCCTCTCCCTGCCCATCCTGCTCACCAACGTGTGCTGGATGGCCATCGGCCTCGTGGACCTCGTGATGCTCGGGCGCTGGTCCAGCGAGGCGGTCGCGGCGGCGCTCCTGGCGGGGGTCTGGGTCCACCTGACCCAGGTGGCAGGCATGGGTCTCGTCATGGGGATCGACCCCATCGTGACCCAGGGACACGGTGCCAGGGACCGCGAGGCCCTGGGGCGCGCCCTCCAGCGGGGCATCCTCGTCGCGCTGCTGGCCTCCGTTCCGGTCATCGGCCTGCGCTTCCTGACCGCCGAGCTCATCGCCGCCACCTGCAGCTTCGCCCAGTGGGTGGCCGGGTCGGGCGACGTGGTGACCGCCGCGGGCATCGACGTGGAGAGCGCCGCTCGCCTGGGCGATCCCGGTGAGCGCTATGCCCTCAGCCAGTCCTTCGCGACCCCCTTCTTCCTGGTGTACATCGCCTTCCGGCAGCACCTCCAGGGCCGCGGGATCCTCAAGCCGGCCCTCGCCGTCGCGGTGATCGCCAACGGGGTCAACGTGGTCGCCAACTGGGTCCTGATCTTCCAGCTGGAGTGGGGCATCACCGGCGCCGGGCTGGCGACCGGGGCCACCCGGACCTTCATGTGCCTGGCGATCCTCTGGCTGGTCCACAGGCACCGACTCCTCCGGGGCGCGTGGGTCCGCTGGGACCGGGCCTCACGCTCCTGGGCAGGGATCGCGCGCGTCCTCCGCTACGGCATCCCGGTCGCGCTTCACCTGACCCTGGAGATGGGCGCCTTCGGCACGACGACCTACCTCGCCGGCATGCTCGGCATCCAGGCCACGGTGGCCCACGGCGTGGTCATCAACATGGCGAGCATGACCTTCATGGTCCCGCTCGGCATCGCCCTCGCCGCCACCACCCGCATCGGAAACCTGATCGGGGAGCGGCGCTACGGCGACGCCCAGGCGAGCGCCCAGCTGGCCCTGGCGCTCGGCGGCTTCGCCATGGCGGCCCTCGGCCTCGTGCTCTACCTCGGCAGGCACTGGCTCCCCTCCCTCTACATCCCCGACGACCCCGGCGCCCTCGCCATCGCGGCGGCGATCCTCCCCATCGCGGCCGCCTTCCAGGTCGTCGACGGACTCCAGGTGGTCGGGGCCGGGATCCTGCGAGGGATGGGTCGCACCGTCCCCCCCGCGGCCTTCAACTTCATCGCCTGGTGGGTCATCGCCCTCCCCCTGGGTGGTTGGTTCGTGCTCCGGCGCGGTGGGGACCTGGTGGAGGTCTGGTGGTCCCTCGCCCTCGGGCT
>CAZEFP010000133.1:0-7856 GCA_964511565.1 uncultured Planctomycetaceae bacterium | reverse complement strand
GACCAGCTGACCGGCCTCCGCTTCGAGTCCGAGGGCATGGGCGGTGGCGAGCGCCGATCGGGCTCGTGGGGTGGTGGGAACCGCTGGGGCGAGAAGAAGCGCTCTTCCAAGCTACGTGAGAAGGGCACCTTCCCCTGGCACGGGTACGACGCGGACTACGCGCGCCTCTGGCACGGGGGGGCTGCCTCTGGCGGCGGCGAGCAGGGGGCGAAGGAGGACGCGAGCTCCTACGAGACGGTCCGGGTCAACCTCTCCACGGGGGGACGATGCCTGCTGGCCTACATCCGCTTCGCGGATGGCGTACGCGCGACCGAGGAGGACGCCGCCGCCATCGTCGCTGGCTTCAGGCCGGTGGAGTAGCGATCCGCGGCCGGGGTGCCGAGCAGTCAAGGACTGTTGGCTCAGCGCGGCTTCAGGGCGCGCTCGAGGACCTCGGCGAGGTGGAGGACCTCTACACCCTTGCCGCTCCTGCCGACGCCGATCTGCCACTGCTGGTGGCAGCCCGGGTTGGCGGTGACCAGGGTCCTCGCCCCGGTCTCTTCGAGGCTCTCGAGCTTGGGGTCGAGCACGTCGAGGGAGTCCTCGGGGCGAAGGACGGTATAGATGCCTGCGGAGCCGCAGCAGGAGTCCGCTCCCGTCATCTCGACCCGCTCGAGGCCAGGCACGAGGTCGAGGAGCTGTCGCGGTTGCTCCCGCACCCCCTGGCCGTGGCAGAGGTGGCAGGGGTCGTCCCAGGTGACGGGGCCCTCGATGCCGTGCTCATCCCCCAGCCGTTCCGTCAGGCGGGCGGTGGCCTCCGGGGAGGCGAGCTCCTCGGTCAGGTCCACGACCCGCGCCGAGAAGGCGGAGGCGCGCTCGCGCCACTCGGGATCGTTGGCGAGCAGGCGGCCGTACTCCTTCATGTGGGCGCCGCACCCGGCGCTGTCGATGACCACCGGCGCGGCGTCGTCGACCTCGTTGAACTGGGCGATCGTCTTCCGCGCGAGATCCTCGGCCTGATCCAGCTCCCCGTTGTGGGCGTGCAGGGCGCCGCAGCAGACGTGCTTGGGGACGGAGCGGACCTCGCGCCCCGTGGCGGCGAGCACGTCGGTCATGGCCCGGTTGACCCGCCCGAAGAGCTCGGGCATGACGCAGCCGTCGAGGACCAGGACGGTCCCGCGCGCGGGGCCCTCGGCCTCGGTCACGGGGGGCAGCGGGCGCCGCTCCCGGGCGCTCGGGACCCGCGGCAGGTTGCGAAAGATCTGGCCGCGGAGACCGAGCAGCGGGCTGGTGAGGGCGTCGAGGCGCAGGACCTGGACGGTGCGCAGGCCCATGGCCGCCAGGCGCAGGCCGGCGCGGCGCACGAGGATGCCGCGGAAGCCGACCCAGCGAGCGAGCCGGGCGAGAGGCCCGGGAGGCCTACGCTCCAGCAGCGCCCCGCGGCTGAACTCCATCATCGCGCCGAACTCCACGCCCGCCGGGCACACGCTCTCGCAGTGACGACAGACGAGGCAGAAGTTCATCTCGTCCTCGAACGTCGCGTCGGGCTCCGCGCGCCCCTCGGCCACGGCCCGCATCAGGTGGATCCGTCCGCGCGGGCTGGAGGTCTCCGAGCCGGTGAGCTGATAGGTGGGGCACGTGGTGAGGCACAGCCCGCAGTGGATGCAGTCCAGCGCCCGCGCGTGGTCCACCAGGGACTCGCGATTCATGGGGTGCGGGCGCTCGTGGCCCACGTCATGGCTGGTGCTCGTGCTGGACATGGCGTTGGTGGCCGCTCAGGAGCGGGCGGGGAAGCCCTCGGTCTGGAAGAGGCCTGAGGGGTCGAAGGCCTCCACGAGTCGGCGGGTCCAGCGAGACTCGGGACCGGCGGGAGCGGCGGTGGCGGAGAGCGAGGAGCGCAAGGGCTCGGGCACCGCGCCGCGGATCCCGACCTCGGCCTCGAGGGAGGCCGGCCAGCCGGTCGCGCCCGAGATCAGCTCCTGCGGGAGGTCGACCTGAGCGACGCCGGGTTGGATCACCGCGCCCGAGAGCTCTCCCAGAGAACCCTCGAGCTGGGAGACGATCCCGGAAGTGCGGGACGGGACGGTGGAGAGGCGCACTGCGGTCCGGCTTTCGCCGGCCAGGTGGAAGGCCTCCGCGCCGGGACCTGGCTGGTGTTCCTGGAGCCCGTCGACCATGCCCTCGAGCCGCCGCCGGTCGGCTTCCACCTGTCGACCACGCCCGGAGAGGAGCACGTGCACCACCCGGTCACGGACGAACAGCCCGTGCTCCCGGATCCTGGCGGCGCCCCGGATCGCGAGGGCGAGCTCGACCGCGGCGGTGGAGGAGGCGGCGGGGCTCGACGTGAGGTATTGCTCGGCCTCGGGTGCAGGCATGAGCCGCATGGAGGCCTCCACGATCGGGCCGAAGATGCCGCGGCCTCCCGCGTGCAGTCGATGCAGGTCGAAGCCGGTGACGTTCTTCACGAGCCGTCCGCCCGAGCGCAGGTGCCGCCCGTTGCCGTCGATCATCCGCATCCCCAGGAGATGGTGCCGGGCTGGCCCGAAGCCATGGCGGTCCAGACCCGACCGGCCCGAGGCCAGCACGCCTCCGAGGGTGCAGGATCCGAAGATCGCCGGGGTCAACCGGTGTCCACCCTCGGCCACCGTGGCGCGGAGCACTCCAAGATCCGCCCCGGCGAGCGCGGTCAGCGTGCCGTCGCCAGGGACGTACTCGACCACACCCGTGGCGGGCTCATCCCCGAGCAAGGCGCCCATGGAGAGCTGGACGAAGGCTGCGGGCGCGAGGGTCGCGTCCGGTCGGCACCAGTGGAGTTGCCCGCCGCTGCCCGTGGGGACGAGCCGGATGGGGGACAGGCGGCTGCGCTCGGCGAGCAGGGCGACGAGGGTGCCCAGGGACGCCTCCGTGGCGGGGCGCGCCACGGGCCCGCCGCCCACGCCTCCCGCGTCCTCGAACTCGACGCCGGCTTCCTGGCAGGCGGCGCGAACAGGCCCGAGGTCCAGGGCGCCCGCGGGATCGGCGGCGGCCTTCAAGACGGGTCCTCTCCGCTCGGGGCGTGAGCCGGCAGGGGGCGCGTGTGGACCTCACGGCAGCCGCGCACCGGGAGCATCTTGCCGGGGTTCCAGAAGGCGTCGGGGTCGAAGGCGCCACGGAGCTGATCCATGGCGGCGAGGTCATCGTCCGTGAAGACCAGGCACATCTCGTCCTGCTTCTCCAGCCCGATCCCGTGCTCCCCGGTCAGGGAGCCGCCGGCCTCGACGCAGGCCTCCATGATGATCCTCCCCGCCTCGAGCACGCGGCGCACCTCATCGGCGTCCCGGCGGTCGTAGGAGATGTTGGGGTGGAGGTTCCCGTCGCCGGCGTGGAACACGTTGGCGAGCTTGAGGTTCCGCTCGCGACACGCGACGGTGGCGGCCGAGACGATCTCGCGGAGCCGGGTCCTGGGCGCCACGACGTCCGCGACGTAGAGGTCCGGAGCGATGCGCCCCATGGCGCCGAAGGCTCCCTTGCGGCCTGCCCACAGGCGCTTGCGCTCGACCGGGTCGGTGGTTCGCCGCGTGTCGAAGGCGCCGAACGCCCGCGCGACCTCGATCACGTCGGCGCTCGTGGCGTCGACCTCCTCGTCGCCGCCCTCGACCTCGACGAGCATCACGGCCTCCGCGTTGTCGGGGTACCCCGCCCGCAAGACGCTCGCCTCCACGGCCTCGATCGTGAGCCGGTCGAGGATCTCGATGGCGGACGGCTCGAGCCGGCGGGCGATCATCTCGCTGACCGCGTCGCAGCAAGCGTCGAGGGATTCGAAGAGGCAGAGCAGCGTCTCCACCTTCTCCGGCCTCGGGAGGAGCTGGACGGTGACCTCGGTGACCAGGCCGAGCATGCCCTCGCTGCCGACGACCGGTCCGAGGAGGTCGAGGTCTCCGTCGCCCGCGGCGCCCGGGCCGCCGAGCTGGATGATCTCCCCGCTGCTGTCGACCATCGTCAGCCCGAGGACGTGCCTGTTGGTGGACCCGTACTTGAAGCCGTGGGGGCCGCCGGAGTTGTTGCCGACGTTGCCTCCGATGGTGCACGCGGTCTGGCTCGAAGGATCCGGCCCGTAGAAGAGCCCGGCGTCTGCGCAGGCTGCGGTCAGGTGGACGTTGACCACCCCCGCCTGGACCCGCGCGTAGCGATCCACGGCGTTCACCTCGAGCACGTCCCGCATCCGCGCGGTGCCGACGATGGCGCCGTTCTCCACGGGGCGTGCGCCGCCGCTCAGCCCGGTTCCTGCGCCCCTGGGGACAACGACGAGGCCCGCGTCGCGCAGCACCTTGATCGCCGCGGAGGCCTCAGCGGTCGTGCGCGGGAGCACGATCACCTCCGCGCTCGCGCGCTGGAGCATGAAGGCGTCCGACTCGTAGGCGGATCGCGCGGTGGGGTCGGCACGGACGCCCTTCCTGCCCACGATCCCCTCGAGCTCGGCCAGGTGCCGGCGCGAGAGCTTGCTGCCGTCGCTCCCCATGCCCGAGATCTTAGGCCAACGGAGGGCGCTGGCGCGCGACCCGTGCCCCAAGGATTCAGACCGAGGCGGACTCAGTCGGCCCGGAGGCTGAGCCGGGCGGCGCCGATCCAGCCGGCGTCGGAACCCAGTGTCGCAGGCACGATCCGCGAGCTACCCGTCCCGTAGCGCTGCTCCTCGAGCAGCTCCTCGGCTCCGGGGCGGAGGACGTCGAGGGCCGCGCCGAAGCCGCCGCCGATGACGAAGAACGAGACATCGAAGAGGGTCACCAGGGTCGAGAGGCCCGAGCCGAGGTCGCGGCCAATCTCATGCATCAGCCGGCGCTCCGGGCCATCCGCGGTCCGGGCCGATTGAGCGAGGTCCGGGAGGTCGTCGCTGAGGCCAGCGGCCGCCGCGCGGCGCTTGGCGGCCGTCGCCGAGACGAGCCGCTCGAGGCACCCGTAGGAGCCGCAGGGGCACGCGAGCTCCTCGTGGTAGGGGCCATCGTAGTGGCTCCCGCTCGGCCGCGGGAAGATGACCGTGTGACCGATCTCTCCGGCGTTGCCCCCGGGACCGATGAACAGCTCGTTCTCGAGCACGATGCCACCGCCCACGCCTGTGCCGAGGGTCAGCAGGGCCATGCTGTCTTCTGCGATGCCGGCGCCCAGCCACTGCTCTCCGAACGCGGCGACGTTGGCGTCGTTCTCGACGAGCACCTTCCGACCGCCGAGGCCCTCGCTGACCCCATCGGACAGGCTCTCGCCCACGAGGTTCGGCATGTTGGCGCTCGCGAGCACGGTGCCCGTGGGCCGGTCGAAGAGGCCAGCGCACCCGACGCCGATGCGCTCGGCGGACCTGCCCGCGGCGGCCTCGAGCTCGAGCACCAGTTCGGCCGCCCGCGCGAAGATCTCGGTGGCCGCGACGTCCGGGGCGAACGGGCGCAGGCCGCGCGCGAGGACCTCGCCGCCGGAGGCGCTCACGGCGCCGCCCTTGATCGACATACCCCCGAAGTCGAGCCCGATCAGTAGCTGGTCGCCCATGGGGGGATGATCAGGGCTTGCGGGCCTTCAGCGCCCGCCCCAGCTTGCGGTAGGCCTTCATGTACTCGCGGCCGGTCTCCGCCCACGAGAAGTCCTGTGCCATGCAGCGCTTGAGGATGACCTTCCAATCCGCCGCCTTCTTGTAGATCGCTCGAGCCTCGTCCACGGCGTCCACGAGCGCCGCGGACTCGTACCGGTCGAAGAGGATGCTGGTGCCCTTCTTGGGGGAGGCCTTCAGGTCCACCAGGGTGTCCTCGAGGCCGCTGTGGGCATAGGCCATGGGGACGACGCCGTACCGCAGCGCGATGGCCGCCAGGGCGTTGGTGGCGTGATAGTGCCCGGGCAGGAGCAGGATGTCCGCGCCCGCGAGCAGCGTGTGGGCTGTGCCCACGTCGTACCCCTCGATGACGCGGCAGCACCCGGCGAAGGTCTGCTCGATGGTGTGCAGCCGCTCCACGATCTCGGGCGGTCCCGGGCCCATCAGGACGAGCTGGACGTTCCTCTCGAGGATCGGGGTCAGGGACTCGGCGAGGATGTCGAAGCCGCTGTCCGCGTCGAAGCGTCCGACCACTGCGACGACCGGGGTGCGCGGGGACACGTCGAGCTTGAGCCCCTCCTGAAGTCGGGCCTTGCACTTGCGCTTGCCGGCGACGTCCTTCTGGTCCGGCGAGAAGTTCTGGGCCAGCAGCGGGTCCGTGGCGGGGTTCCACGTCCGATAGTCGATCCCGCTCTGCACCCCGACCAGTTCCTTCTCGCGGCGGCGGAAGGTGTCCTCGAGGCCGTCGCCGCGGTCGGAGCTGATGAACTCCTTGGCCTTGCTGTTGGAGGTGGTCCCGACCAGGGTCGCGAATTCCGCGCCGGCCTTGAGGTAGTTGACCCGCCCGCCCAGGGCCACGCCCTCGACGTTGCGGAAGTACTCGTGGGGGATGCCGACCTTCGGCAGGATCTCGCGCTCGAAGGAACCTTGCATGGCGAGGTTCTGGATCGCGAAGAAGGTGCCGGGCTTGGCGGCGGGGTGCTCGCGGCCGGCGTACTCGAGCTGCTGGACGAGGGGGATGAGGCCCGAGGTCCAGTCGAGGCAGTGGATCACGTCTGGGGTGAACGCCAGCGGCCCGAAGCCCTCGAGCACGGCCCTGGCGAAGATGGCGTAGCGCCGCCAGTTGTCCAGGTAGGGACCGTCCTCATCGCCGTAGGGGTGCCGGTTCCGATACAGGCTCTCGTGGTCGATCAGGTGGACCGTGAGGCCGTTGATATACCCCGTCCGGATGGTGATGGGCGTTCGGCTCGAGCCATCCCTGATCCTCAGGAGCGCGCTCTCCTCGAGCGGACCGAGGGACTCGGTGTCGATGTCCTTCGAGAAGGGAAGGAACACCCGCACCTCTGCTCCGAGGCCCTGGAGCGTCCGGGGGAGGACTTCGGCGATCTCAGCGAGCTGGGTTCGCCGGACGAGTGACTTGAGTTCGGGGGTCGCGAACGCGATCTTCACGTCCGGAGGGGGCGTGGGTCGTAGCGAGTGGGCGAGTGCGTAACGCTCGTGCCTGTCGGCCGTTGCGCTCGCGCCAGTAGGTTAATCGCCAGGCCCCCTCCGGCCCTAGCCGCTCGAGCCCCGGGGCGGTGTAAGTCGCTTGACGGCGGCGACTTGAGCTATCTTGATCCGAGCGATTGCTCGTAGACCTCGATGGCCGCGGGCAGCGCCTCACGGATCTGCTCGATGCGGCGCTCATCGGAGGGGTGGGTCGAGAAGAGCTCGAAGGGAGCCGGACCGGAGGCCGAGCTCATACGCTCCCAGAACCCGACCGCTGCCCTGGGGTCGTAGCCGGCGTGCGCCATGTACATCAGGCCCCGGGTGTCCGCCTCGATCTCCGCGTCTCGACCGAAGGGGAGACTCACGAGCAGGTGCGCCGCGTCCGAGGCCAGGGCCTCCGTCTGCTGCCGGGTCTCGGCGTCCTCGCTGTACGCCTCGGCGCCGAGTTCGATGAGCTGCGTGAGGAGGTCCTGGCGGGTCAGGCGCTCGGTCCCGTGGCGAAGGGTGGCGTGGGCGATCTCATGGCTCATCACCACGGCCAGCCCGGTCTCGTCCCCGGCGATGGGGAGGATGCCCGTGAAGACCGCCATCTTGCCTCCGGGGAGGCACCACGCGTTCACCACCTCGTCCTGCTCCACGAGCCGGACCTCCCAGTCGAACTGGCCGGCCACCGCCGGGTCGAGTTCCTTGGCCGCGGACACGAGACGCTGCGTCAACCGGTTCACCATTCGGGCGTCCGGGCCGCTTCGAACCACCGTCTCGCCCGCCAGGAGCTCGGGGTACGCCTCCGCGCCCAGCACCGCGTCATCGTTGACCTGATAGTGGTTGAGGTTCCCCA
>CAZEFP010000132.1:0-7906 GCA_964511565.1 uncultured Planctomycetaceae bacterium | reverse complement strand
CGGGGTCGAGGGCGACCCCTGGCACTGGCAGGACGGCGGCGTGGTCGAGGTCGGCACACGGGTCCGCCTCGGGCTCCACGACCTCACCGGGTTCGAGGGGCGCTGCGACGCGATCCTGCTGGCCCCCGCCGCCGAGGACTGGACGCCCCCCGACGGCGGCGGGGAGCTGGAGGAGCTTCGGCGGACGCTGCTCGGGATCCCCGAGGAGCCCACGGACGGCGGTCACTTCGACCTGGTGGTCGTGGGCGGCGGCACGGCGGGGACCAGCGCGGCGGTGACGGCGGCTCGCCTCGGGCTGAAGGTCGCGCTGATCCAGGATCGGCCGGTGCTCGGGGGGAACTCGAGCTCCGAGGTGCGCGTGTGGCCCGAGGGGCACGTGAACCAGCAGCCCTACCCCCGGATCGGCGACGTGGTCATGGAGCTCGTCCCCGAGCGGCGGAGCGACTCGAAGAACGCCCAGGGTGCCCACGTGTTCGACGACGACCGCAAGCTACGGGTGGTGCGCGCCGAGGCGAACATCACGCTCATGCTCGGGCGCCGCATGAACGGGGCCGAGGTCAAGAAGGGGGCGATCCACAGCGTGATCTGTGAGGACGTCCGCTTCGGAGGGCGAACCCGGGTCTCCGGGGACCTGTTCCTCGACTCCACCGGTGACGGGGGGCTTGGCTACCTGGCCGGCGCCTCCTTCGAGCAGACCGACACCGGTCACATGGGCGCCAGCAACCTCTGGAACATCCAGTGCCTGTGCGAGGACGAGGACCCGCTCTCGTCCGAGCTGACGGCGGCGTGCGAGGAGGGCACCTTCCCCCGCTGCCCCTGGGCCGTGGACCTCACCGAGCGGCCCTTCCCCGGACGCACCTGGGGCTCCACCGAGCCCGAGCCGGGCGCCTCCCCCATCAGCATCGGCAACTGGTACTGGGAGAACGGCTTCGACCGCGACCCCATCGCGGACATGGAGCGCATCCGGGACCAGAACTTCCGAGCCATGTACGGCGCCTGGGACGCCATCAAGAACGTGGAGAAGCGCTACCCCGCCCACCGGCTGAACTGGGTGGCCTACATCGCGGGCAAGCGCGAGTCTCGCCGCCTCATGGGCGACGTGATCCTGACCGGCGAGGACCTGCGCGACGGCGTGGAGTTCGAGGACGGCTGCTTCCCCTGCACCTGGGGCATCGACACCCACCACCCCGACCGGCGCTACGCGGACGGCCACGACGGGGACGAGTTCATCGCCGACTTCACCAGGGGTGAGGGCTACGAGTACAAGGGCCCCTACTGGGTCCCCTACCGCTGCCTCTACAGCCGCAACGTCGGCAACCTCTTCATGGCGGGCCGCGACATCAGCGTCACCCACGAGGCCCTCGGCGCCGTGCGGGTCATGAAGACCACCGGCGCCATGGGCGAGATCGTCGGCATGGCGGCCTCGCTCTGCGAAGAGCACGGCTGCTCCCCTCGCGCGGTGTACGCCGAGCACCTCGATGAGCTCAAGGCCCTCATGGGGCGCGGCGCCGGCCGCCTCGAGGAGCACGCCAGCCTCGAGGACGGCTCCGTCCGACTGCCCGCACGATCCGCCCGCGTCCACGGCCGCTCCGTTCGCTACGAGCCCGCCCTGGACGCCCTGGGCTACTGGCGCCGCGCCGGCGAGAGCGTCGCGTGGGGCGCGCTCCCCGCGGGAGCGGGCCGCTTCGAGGTGGTGTTGGAGGTGGCCTGCAACACCGGTGACCAGGGCGGCGAGGTGGCCGTCCGGGTTGGCGAGGGCGTGGAGCTCACCGGTGTGCTCCCCGACACCGGCGGCTGGGATCGGTTCGTGGACCTCCGGGTCGGCGAGGCGAGGCTAGAGGGCGGAGCCGTACGCGTGGAGGTGATCGACCGCAAGCAGACAGGCCCGCTCATGAAGCTGCGCGCCGTCCGGCTCGTGCCGCTTCGCTGAACCGCCCCGGAGATCGTGGGCGCCCTTGGAAGCGGTCCCCCTCGCGCCGCTAAGCTCGCCCCATGATCGGCAAGCAGCTCCTCGCCCGCTGGGAGAGCGCCCAGCGGTGGCCCTTCGGCCGGGCGATCTTCAGCGCCCTGCTCGGTCGCGCCGTGCCCTACACCGGGTCCATCCGGCCGATCGTGCAGGAGCTCGCTCCCGGCAGCGCCCGGGTCGCAATGAAGGACCGCCGCCGCGTGCGCAATCACCTGCGCTCCGTTCACGCGATCGCGCTCGTCAACCTGGGCGAGGTGGCGAGCGGCCTCGCGCTGCTCGCCGGGCTCCCCGAGGGGGCCCGGGGGATCGTCACCGGCCTGCGGATCGAGTACCGCAAGAAGGCGCGCGGGCTCCTGACCGCCGCGTGCACCTGCGAGCTGCCCGACACCCCGGAGGCGCGCGAGCTCGACGTGGTCGCCCCGATCACCGACCAGGACGGCGACACGGTCGCCGTGGTCACCGCCACCTGGCGCATCGGCCCCGTGAAGTCATGAGCGACAGCGCCTCCCCCACCGACGCCTTCTGCGCCCTCACCGGCGCCGAGGTCCCCCTCATCTGCGGGGCCATGTACCCCTGCAGCAACCCCGAGCTGGTGGGCGCGGTGGCCGCGGCGGGGGCCATGGCCATCGTCCAGCCGCTCTCCCTCATCTACGTCCACGGCCGCGACTTCCGCGAGGGTCTGCGCGAGATCCAACGCCTCTCCGGTGGCCGCCCCGTGGGCTTCAACGCCATCATCGAGAAGTCCGCCAAGGCCTACGAGAACCGCATGCGGCGGTGGATCGACGAGGCCCTCGAGGAGGGCGTCCGGTTCTTCGTGACCGCGCTCGGGAACCCGCGCTGGGTGTGCGACAAGGTCCACGCCGCGGGCGGCACCGTGTTCCACGACGTCACCGCCCGCAAGTGGGCCGAGAAGGCGAGAGACGCGGGCGTGGACGGGCTCATCTGCGTCAACGACCGCGCCGGCGGACACGCGGGGACGCTCTCTCCCGAGGCGTTGATCGACGAGTGCGGCGACCTCGGGCTGCCCCTGGTGGCGGCCGGCGGCGTCGGCGACCCGGCGAGGTACGTGCGCCTCCTCCAGCTCGGCTACGGGGCCGTCCAGATGGGGACCCGCTTCATCGCGACGGAGGAGTGCGAGGTTCACCCCGACTACTGGAAGGCCATCATCGACGCGGGCGAGGAGGACATCGTCCTGACCGAGCGCCTGTCCGGCGTCCCGGTCGCCGTGATCAACACGCCGCTGGTCCAGCGCGTCGGCACGAAGGCCGGGCCCATCGCCCGACGGCTCCTGAAGGGGCGCCGCACCAAGCACTGGATGCGCACGTTCTATGCCCTCCGCTCCCTGCGCGAGCTCAAGCAGACGATCAAGAAGGGCGTCACCTACAAGGACGTCTGGCAGGCCGGCAAGAGCGCCGGCGCCATCGACGATGTGGTCCCCGCCGCCGAGGTCGTTCGCTCCTTCGCGGACGCGTGGGCAGAGGCCTCCAGGGACCAATAAGAACGCCCGCAGCTCCAAGGCGGGGCTGCGGGCGCTCGAGGGGTCACGCCGTTCCGGCGCGACCGGGGGCGTCAGATCACAGGAAGGAGATCGTGAGGCCGTCGGTGAAGTTCGACGTCACCGAGCCACCCACGGCGTCGCGGTGCCAGGCCTGGAAGTTCCACGACTCGCCCGGCTGGACCGAGACGAAGCCGGTCGGCGAGGGCTGCTGGGTGAGGTCGAGAACGAGGTCGAACGTGCCGCCGGCACCAGAGTTCTTGATCTGGCCGGGACCCACGAAGCGTCCGATCGCGCCGCCGAGGCAGAGGTTGCCCTGGCTGCCGCCCGGGTTCGCAACGTTGGCCGTCGTCTGGCTGGTCAGGAAGAACCCGAAGGCGTTGGCCGGGAGGTCGGAGACCGTCAGGACGACGTTGTTGGCCGCCGCCGACGGGCTGCCCTCGGCCGAGATCGAGCCGGGGTTGCCGGTCGAGTTGGCCACGGCCGGGCCGCAGTAGTTCGAGCCGAGGGAGAACGTGGTCACGTTGCACGCGAGGATGGCGTAACCGGCGTCTGCGTTCGAGGGGTTGCTGAACGTGATGGACGTCAGGATCTGGCCGGCGGCGATCGAGAGATCGACCGTACCCTCCGTGATGCTGAGGTTCGCGCCAGGCGCGCCGAAGTCGACCCGGTCGGTCCCCAGGAAGGTGCCGCCGAACCAGTCGCCGCCGCTCAGGGTCGCCGAACCGGAGCCGCCGCCCTGGAAGCCGAAGGTCACCTCGAAGGAGCCGCCGCCGTTGCTGATCTGGTAGAGGAACTTCGCCTCCGAGGAAGCGGCGATCTCGATCGGCGCGGCGAGGGTCGTGGTCTGCGGGCCGCTCTGGTCCACGTTGGGAAGCCAGCTGGGCTGGACGCCGGTGTCATCTCCGTTGGCGGTCGCCTGGAAGACGTGCGCGCCGCCAGCCACCGTGTTCCGGTTGCCGAGGTGCACGATGTCCAGCTCGCCGGCCTGGTCGACGAGGGAGTAACCGTCGAGGAGCGGCTCAGCGGGGATCCCGGCCGAGAAGTTGAGTCCACGGTCGGAGATGGACCGGTAACCGTTCAGGTCGTCGGGGGCGCTGCCCTCGGTGTCGTGAACGATGCCGTTGAAGTTGTAGTTCAGCGCGACCGGGTTCTCGACCACGATCCGCGAGTCGACGGTGACGTTGGCCGCGAGGATCGCGTATCCCGCATTCTGGTTTCCAGCGTTCTGGAAAGTGATCGAGGTCAGCGTCTCACCCGCGAAGCCACTCAGGTTGACCGTGGCCTCGGTGATGGAGAGGTTGACCGCGGGGTTGGCCTGGTCCACGAAGTCGGTCCCCGGGAACACGCCCCCGAACCAGTCGCCTGCGCCGATCTGGCCCGTCGTGGTGGCCCCGCTCTGGAAGCCGAAGAGCACGTCGCAAGTGCCGCCGCCGTTGCTGACCTGGATCAAGAAAGAGGCCGTCGAGGTGGCCTCCAACAGGATCGGCGTGGCGAGGCTCGTCGTCTGGGGCGTGGACTGATCGACGGTGGTGAGCCAGGTCGGCTGGACACCGACGCCGTCACCATCGGGCGCTGGGTCGAAGACCCAGTTCCCGTTGTCCACGGTGTTCCGATTGCCCAGGTGGACGATATCGAGGGCACCGGCCGTGTTCACGAGGCTGTATCCGTTGATCAGGGGGTCGCTGGGGATACCGGCCGAGAAGTCGAGGCCGCGGTCCGAGATGGAGCGATACCCGTTCAAGGCGTCGGGGAGCCCGCCCTCACCGACATGCACGATGCCGTTGAAGTTGTAGTTGAGCGGGACTTGGTAGGTGGTCTGCCCGGAGGCGACGGAGGCGAGCGAGAGAGCTAGAAGGCTGGAGCGAATCATCAAAGCTGAATGGGGCAATCGAGACTCAAGGAGGATGACGGAATGTCTCACTTATCTGAGGTGAGCGCTGGGGATCTGACCAGTGCAATTTCCCCTGTCCCAACTCAAACTGAGACTGGAGCCGGGCCCCTCTCACCCCGATACGCCGGGCGTCTACACCCGTCGCCTTCGGCTCATCCTCCCGAGGCCGCGGTGCGAACCCAGCGCCATGTTCGGATTCAAGAAGCGCGACCCCGCGGCGAAGCTCCGCCGCGACTACGAGCGCCTGATGGCTGAGGCCGTCGACCTTCAGCGCCGCGGCGACATCAAGGGGTTCGCGGAGAAGACTCGCGAGGCCGCGGACCTCGAGGATCGGATCGCGAAGCTGGAAGCCGCCGGGCCGAGCTAGCGGCCCAGCCCCATGCTCCGCACGGGGGGGGCGTCCCCCGCCTGCGCGGCGAGGAAGTCGCTCTTCGAGTGGATGCCTGACCAGCCCTCGGCGACGAGGACCTGCCCGACGATGCCGCCCAGGGTGTTCCCGGGGCCGGGGAGGATGATGATGTCCGGGGCGAATTCGCGCAGGGCGACCCGCACCGTGGCCGTGAAGTCGAAGGGCGCGCTCACCTGGTGGCCGAAGGTGTACTCCTTCAGCGCTCCCAGGTCGGTGGACCACGGGGAGTGACGGCGTCCTCGCCCGTCGATCAGGGCAACCCGCGGGGTATCCATCTCCAGGTCCCTGAACTCCTGCGCCGCGGCCTCCGCCAC
The DNA here is from genome assembly GCA_964511565.1 of uncultured Planctomycetaceae bacterium. Taxonomy (GTDB): domain Bacteria; phylum Planctomycetota; class UBA1135; order UBA1135; genus Saltatorellus. The sequence continues at coordinate 1,828 of CAZEFP010000132.1, read as the reverse complement.
GGGAGCGGCGAGGTGGGTGTGGTAGGGGCCGTGCTGCGCCAGACGGATCGGGTAGGTCGCCGGACCGAAGCGCACCTTCGGGAGTTCCGCGAGCAGGTGCTTCACGCCGGCCTGGGAGCCCGCGAGCACGGCGAACCCGCCCAGCTCGATGGAGCGCATGGCCTCTCCACCAGAGGACGCGAGGGTCGCCTCGATGGACGCCTCGAGCTCGGGATCCGGTCTCCAGTCCTCGTCGACCCGCGGGTAGAGCACCTGGCCACCGTCCGCGTACTCCTCCTGGAGCAGCGACATGCGCTGGACGACCCGGAACCCCTCCTCGAACGTGACGGCTCCGGCGAGGCAGAGCGCGATGTACCAGCCCAGGGAGTTCCCACCCACCGCGACGACCTCGTGCTCCTCGCTGGCTGCCGCCGCGTCGATCATGGCCTTGACCAGGATCAGGGGCGAGACGTGCGCCGGTCGCAGGTGCCGCGCGGGTTCGAAGCGATCCGCGCGATCGAGGGACAGGAGCGGCTCCAGCCCGAGGTCACCGCGGCACTGCTCGGCGATCCGCACGAACTCGTGGTCGGGATCCAGGGATCCGAGGGAGGCTTCCGTGTAGGACCCGCGCCCGGGGCAGAGGATGACCGCGCGGCTCATGAGAGCACCTCCTTCACGCCGGCGACGATGTCGTCCTCGGAGAGGAGGACCAGGTCTGCGGCAGGCCCAAGGGGGATGAAGGTGTCCGCGCTTCGGACGGTGCGCATGCGCCCCGAGTAGCCGCGCTCCACCAGGCCGCTGATCACCGCGTCGGCGATCCCGGCGCCGGTCGCGCGGCACTCGTCCGCGACGAGGACCGCGCCGCAGTCCTCCGCGTGGGTCAGGATCTCATCCATGGGCAGGGGGTTGAGCCAACGCACGTCCATGATCCGCGCCCTGACCCCCTGCGCCTCGAGCTGACGCGCCGCCCTCAGGGCGAGCCGATAGCCGTTGGCGTAGGTGACCACGAGCACGTCGCCGTGCTCGGCGTGGGCGATCCCGACCTCGCCGGGGAGTAGCGCCGAGTCCGCGGAGCCGTCCGGCACCGGATAGTCGCTCAGCCACAGCCCGTCCCCCTCCTCGTAGAGATCGCGCATGTGGTAGAGCGCGATGGGTTCCAGGAAGACCACGACACGTCCCGACTCCTGGGCCATGGCCAGCGAGCCGCGCAGCATGCGAGCCGCGTCGGCGCCGTTGGACGGGCACGCGATGGTCAGGCCGGGGATCTCGCGCAGGGCGCCGATGGAGTTGTCGTTGTGGAAGTGGCCGCCGAAGCCGCGCTGGTACGCGAGGCCAGCGATCCGCACGACCATCGGGTTGGCGAACTGCCGGTCGCTGAAGAACTGCAGGGAGCACGCCTCACCGCGGATCTGGTCGATCGCGTTGTGGAGGTAGGCGAGGTAGGGGATCTCCGGGACCGGGAGCAGCCCCACGAGCGAGGCCCCCTGGGCCACGCCGAGGATGGTGGTCTCGTCGAGCAGCGTGTCGAAGCAGCGGGACCGGCCGAACTGGGCCTGGAGGTTCTGGGTGATGCCGTACACGCCCCCCTTGCGACCGACGTCCTCGCCGAAGCAGATCATGCCCTGGCGCCGGATCATCTCGTCGTGCAGGGCGTCGTTGATGCGGGCGCCGAGGGTCCGCCTGGTGGGCGCCTTCGCCTTCTCCGGCAGGCGGGCGCCGAAGACCGCGTCGCGCTCCTCGGTCGAGATCGCCGCGGTCGCGGCCGCCCTCCAGGCCTCGGGGGCCTCCGGGGCGAGGGGCTCGATCACCTCGGCGGCGCTCGTGAGTCGCGGTCGACGGCGGGCCTCCT
>CAZEFP010000131.1:0-8009 GCA_964511565.1 uncultured Planctomycetaceae bacterium | reverse complement strand
AACGCCCAGGGGGAGAGCCGCGCGGCCCCCGCGCCGTGACCGGCGAAACGGCAGGTCGTGGGGTTCCCCACCACCGCGTCGCAGCCAGCCGCCAGGGGCGAGTACCAGAGGGACTCGGGCATGGTGCAGCACGAGCGGTCCGGGAGCGCTTCGCCCTCGACCGTGAGCAGCCCCGGAACCTCCAGCCGGAAGTCATCACCGTCCCGGTCCACCGTCAAGGTGGCCCGCTCGACCGTCAACACCGTGCCGTGATCCAACCGTGAACGGACGTGATTCACCGCCGCCTCCGCTGCGCGCTCGTCGGGCGCGTCCACCCAGATGGAGGCTCGGAGCTCGGGGGGGCCGCCCGCGCGGAAGACGTCCTCGGCCTGCAGGTTCGAGGTGCCCTCGACGACCGAGATCACCCTCACGCCGGCGAGGTCGACGCCATCGTGCGCCCCGCCTTCGAAGGCCCACCCGGCCGCGGCATAGGTCCCCTGGCTCACCGCCTCTGAGCCGATGTGGCAGGCGCCGCCCCAGACCGTGGCGTTTCGGACCTCGAGGTAGACCCCCGCCGGAGCCTCGGCTTGCCGCTCCAGGTCACGAAACGATGACGAGAGGCGGAAGCCCAGCTCGCATGGGCACGGGAGCAGCCCGGTGTAGACCATCGCCGCGGAGCCGGCGACCAGGATGGAAGCGAGGAGTTTCATAGGTGTTCAGAGGAGGTCAGCGAGCGGGGACTCGAAGCAGTCTCGCCCCTTGCGGCAGTCCTCGGGGTGCGCGGCGTCGCCGTCGGGCCCGATCAGCATGTGGGAACGCTCGCACCAGCAGTGCTGGCTCGAGTCGAGCACATCGCTGTCCTCGAGGGGAGGGCGCTCGGAGATCATCATCTTCTTGCTCGCGAGGTGCACGCAGAAGGGACTCACGGCGGGTGTCCGGGGATCACTCATGGTCATTGCGGGGAGATCAGCGGCCCGGTTCAGGCCAGGGACTCGAGGGCACGGAACACCAACCCCTTCACGAGGTGAACCTTGTAGCCGTTGTGCTCGAGCGGGTCGGCGTCCGCCACGGCGGCGAGCCCCGCCGCGGTCCAGCTCTCCGGCGCCATGGATTGCCCGACCAGGGCGCGCGCCGCGGCGGGGACCTCCCAGGGCTTGGGCGCCACGCCCCCGAGGACGACCCGGGCATCGGAGATCACCCCGCCATCACCGACGACCACCGTCACCGCGACGGCTGCGAGGGCGAAGTCGTAGGAGGCGCGCTCCTTGAACTTCAAATAGGTCGAGCGCGCCCCTTCCACGGGCGCAGGGATCGTCACGGAGGTCAGGATCTCGTCGGGGCGGAGCACCGTCTCCGTCTCCAGCGACTCGTCCGGGAGGACGTAGAGCTCGGCGAGCGGCACCTGGCGCTCGCCAGCGGGTCCGCTGATCGAGGCCGTGGCCCCGAGCATGAGCAGCGCCGTCGCCAGGTCGGAGGGGTGACTGAAGTAGGAGGGCCCCCCGCCGAAGATGGCGGCGTACTTGTTGAAGCCGAACTCGGCCAGGCACACCGAGCCCCCCTTCTTGAAGCAGCTGACCGAGGGGTGCCGATAGTAGGGGCACCGGGGACGCTGGTTGAGGTTGCCACCGAGCGTGGCCTGGCTGCGGATCTGGGGACTCCCGATGGACCGCGCGGCCTCGCGCAGCGCCGGGAAGCCCGACCCCAGCCCTGCGTCGTCGGCGAGGGTCTGGACCGTCACGGTCGCGCCGAGGGTCACGCCCCCTGCGCCGTCCCACTCGATCCCGTCGAGGCCGAGGCGCTGGAGGCTCACGAGCGCCGCGGGCTGCTCGATGTCGTCCTTCATCACCGTTACGATGTCCTGCCCCCCGGCCAGGACCTGGGCCCCGTCGCGTGTGTACTCCGCGGGCAGCTCGCCGATCGCGGCGTCGAGGCTCTCCGGGAGCTTGAGGTCGAAGTCCTTCATCAGATCTTCCCGTACAGGGTCTCCAGGACGTTGTCCGCGGTGAAGGGCATGCGAGTCAGCCGCGCGCCACAGGCGTTGTGGATCGCGCCGGCGATGGCGCTGTGACCCGGGATCACCGGCGCCTCTGCCATGCCGCAGACGCTGGGGCGCTCGTCCTCATCGTCGATGAGCGCCACCATCTCCGGGATCTCCTGGGACCCGGCGATCTTGTAGAGGTCGAGGTTGTCCGAGAGCAGGAAGCCGTCCTGCTCGTCGAAGACGCGCTGCTCCAGGAGCCCGTAGGAGAGCGCCTGGACCATGCCGCCGTTGATCTGGCTGCGCAGGGCGAGCCGGTTCAGGGGCAACCCCTGGTCCTGGCAGGTCACCATCTTCAGGACCTTGACCCGCCCGGTCAGAGTGTCCACCTCGACCTTCGCCGCCTGCGCACCGTGGATCCGGCCCTCGTGGAGGAAGTCCCGGAACTCCCCCTGGGCGAGCAGCGGCTCCCGCAGGAGTGCACAGACCGCGATCCAGGGCAGGGATCGGCTCTCGTCACCACGCACCGCAACGCGACCGTCCTTCCAGACGTAGGAACCGACCGGCGCCTCGAGCACATCGGCCAACAGGGCCTCCAGGCCCTCACGCGCCTTGTGCGCCGCGTCCTTGATCGCGGGCGCCGAGCTCCCCGTGGTGACGCTCCCGCCGGAGGTCACGCTCGGGGGCAGGTCGCTGTCTCCGATCCGCGCTTCGACCATGTCCACCGTCAGGCCGAGCTCCTCGGCGACGATCGCGGCCACGTAGGTGCGCGCTCCGGTGCCGAGGTCCTGGGTCGCCGTGGCGGAGACCACCGACCCGTCGGGGCGCACCGTGACGTCGCAGCGGGACGAGCGCCCGCCAGGACCCCAGACGGAGACCCCGAAGCCGATGCCCACCGCCCGTCCGTTCTCGGCCGTCCCGGGCCGGTCGCGGTGTGGATGGTCCGCCCAGCCGATCTCCTCGGCGACCCGGCGGAGCTGGCGGTGATGCACCTCCGACTCGAGGTTGCGGATCCGCATCTCCACGAGGTCCATACCGAGCAGGTAGGCCAGCTCGTCCACCGCCGCCTCCATGGCGAAGGACGCCTGGGGGTGACCGGGCGCGCGCATGGCGCGGCTCCCGTCGGTGGCGGTGTACACGGAGCGGATCCTGCTGAAGACCGCGGCCTCGTCGGAGACCGTGTAGATGTAAGGCGGACCCGGAAGGGAGCCCCCGGACACGCCCCCGAGCTTGTCCGCCTCGAGCTTCAAGCCCACGAGCCGGCCGTCACTGTCCGCCCCCACCTTGAGCTTCTGCCGCGACCCCGAACGGTTGCCCGCGATCGCGAACTCGTCCGCGCGCGTGAGCATGAGGTGCACCGGCCTTCCCGTCGCGGTCGCCAGCCTGGCGGCGAGCGCCCCCTCGAGGCCAGGGCCGAACTTGGACCCGAAGCCCCCGCCCATGTGCGGGGTCAGGACGCGGATCTTCGAGGCGTCGCGGCCGAGGGTCCGGGCGAGGCCCCGCGGCGTGCCGCCGACGGACTGGGTGGAGGCGTAGACCGTGACGGGCTCATCGTCGGGGGCCGGCTGCACCACGTGCCCGTGAGTCTCGAGGCAGACGTGGTGTTGGATCGGGATCTCGAAGGAGCGCTCCACCACCGCGACGGCCTCGGAGAGGGCCGCGTCGGCCACCGCCTCGTCGCCGCGCTCGTTGGCCCCGCCCACGTTGGATTCCGCCCTGCGGCGACGACTCACCACCGGGGCCCCCTCCTCGAGCGCCTGCTCGGGGGTGACCACGGGCGCGAGGCGCTTCGCCTTGACCACGATCGCCCGCAGGGCGTCCGCGGCCTGATCGGGGGTCTCCGCGGCGACCACCGCGAGCACCGCGTCGTCGCCCAGGTAGCGGACGGCGTCCCCCGGCTCCTTGAGGGCCTCGATGAGCACCACGCCCGGCATTTCGCTGGCTGCCTCGAGGTCGATGGCCTCGATCTCGGCCCGCGGAACGGGGTGCACCAGCACCCGGGCCCAGAGCATGTCGGGGAGGCGAACGTCGTGGGTGTAGACGGCCTCGCCGGTCGCCTTCACCGGGCCGTCCACCCGGGGAATGTCACGGTTGAGGACATCGAGGTCGCGACGCTCCCCCCAGGAGGGGTCTGACGCCACGGGGCCGCGGGTGGATCGGCTCATCGTCCCTCCTCCCCGCGCGCCCGGTCCTTCTGGACCGCCTGCGCGGCGTCGAACACGTGGGGATAGGTCCCGCAGCGGCAGAAGTTGCCGGAGAGCTCGTACTTCAGCTCGTCCAGGCTGGCCTTCGGGGCGCGGTCCAGGGCGGCGTGGGTCGCGACCACGAAGCCGGGGGTGCAGAAGCCGCACATCATCCCGTCCTTCTCGCAGAACGACTGCTGGACGTCCGACATCGCGTCCGCGCTGCCGAAGCCCTCCACGGTCGTGATCGGTCGCCCTGAGCACGTGACCGCCAGGGAGAGGCAGGAGTACGCCGGCTTCCCATCGATCAACACGGTGCACGCTCCGCAGGATCCGGTGCCGCAGACCTCCTTGGTGCCCGTCAGGGGCGGGACCATGTGGTTCCGTAGCGCGTGGAGGAGCGTCGTTCTCGGCTCGACCGCCACCGTGCGTGGCTTCCCGTTCACCAGCAGCTCGAGGGAGGCGGACCCGCTGAGCGTCTCCACTTCCGGCTCGGTGGCGCTGCCCTGCTCGCCCGCGGGAGAGGCGCCGATGAGGCCCCCGGCCGCGGCGACCTGGGTCGCTCCCTTGAGGAAGGACCTCCGGCTGATCGCGGACGGCTCACCGGACGACGGGTCCATTTCTCTCATCGATCGATCCCTCTCGCGGGAAGCACGGTTGGGCTGGGGCGCTGGCCTGGGGTCAGTGGGCGCCCTCGGACGCACCGCCTGCGCGGTGCGACGAGCCCGCGCTGCTGACCGGCCCCATCCTAGAGCCCCGCCGCCCCCGACGCCACGCTCGCGGCTCCAGGACCCGACCGCCGAGGCGGGCACCTTTGTGCGCTATTCCTGAAAGGGTTGGCTGCTACTCTCCGTACTAAGAGGCGTCGATCCGCCCTGCCTCGGCGCGCCCGCACCGGCGCACCCTCTTGATCCCGATGACCTCCACCGCTCCCGAACCTCCCCCCGGTCACGCCCCGGACCCCGCCCTACCCGCGGGCCAGGAGCCGATCGTCCGACTGCAGGGCCTCCACAAGTCCTTCGGCAGCGTCCATGCCCTCCGCGGCCTCGACATGGAGTTGCCCCCCGGTCCCGTGGGGCTGCTCGGACCGAACGGTGCCGGCAAGACGACCCTCATCGGTCTGCTCCTGGGGCTCCTCGAACCCACGAAGGGGACGGCGATGGTGGCGGGCCTCCAGCCCACGAACCGCGCGGCGCGCATCGAGATCCGCAAGCGCGTGGGCTACATGCCGGAGAGCGACTGCCTCCTCCCGGGCATGACGGCGGTGGAGATCGTCTCGGCCCTGGCCAAGCTCACGGGCCTGAATCGGCAGGACGCCATCACTCGGGCCCACGAGGTGCTGGACTACGTTGAGCTGGACGAGGCGCGCTACCGAGCCCTGGATGGTTACTCCACGGGCATGAAGCAGCGCCTGAAGCTCGCCCAAGCCCTGGTCCATGACCCCGAGTTCCTGCTGCTGGACGAGCCCACCAACGGTCTCGACCCAGCGGGCCGCCGCCACATGCTCTCCCTCGTGGAGGACCTCGGACGCAACCAGAAGAAGAACGTGCTGCTCTGCTCCCACCTCCTGCCGGACGTGGAGCGCACCTGCGACAACGTCGTGGTGCTCGTCAAGGGCCAGGCCATCCTCCAGGGGTCCATCGCGACGCTCACCGCGGCGGAGTCCCAGCGTCTGCGCGTCGAGGTCGAGGAAGGTGCAGCCCTCCTTCAGACCGCCCTGGAGTCGGCCGCCTACGCCACGACGTTGAGCGAAGACGGCGCACTCATGGTGACCCTCCCCGCGGGCGTGGAGGACGCCGACGCGCTATGCGGGCTCGCCGCGAAGGAGGGCGTTCACATCTCCTCCATCGATCCCGTCCGTTCGACGCTGGAGGAGGTCTTCCTCAAGGCCGTGGACGAGAGCGAGAAGAAGCCGGGGGCGACCACCGCATGAAGGCGACCACCCACACCGAGGTCTACCGCCGCTTCGACGGCGAGCTCCGCCAGCGACCTCTCCGATCGGTGACGCTCGCCTGGTCGGGCATTCGCATCGGCTTCAAGAAGAAGCTGCCCATGCTCCTGCTGTTCATCATTCCCGGGATCTTCACGATCGTCACGGGGTTCATGGTGCAGCTCAAGTTCGAGGCGGAGTCCGGAGCCCTGACCAACATGGCCGGGATGGAGCCCTCCGCCCAGACGATCGCCATGGGCGCGCTGCTCTCGAACCAGCTCGGCCAGGTGGAGAGCCTGATCTTCCAGCTGCTCACCAACATGCAGTTCTTCGTGGTGTTGATCATGGGCTGGTACGGGTCCGGTCTCATCGCCGAGGACCGCAAGCTCCGGGCGAACCTGCTCTACTTCGCGCGCCCGATCTCCCGCTTCACCTACATCACCGGCAAGCTCCTGACGGTGATGTTCTGGGGGAGCGCCGCGGTCGTGGTCCCGGTCACCATCGTCTGCTCGGTGGCGAGCCTGGCCTCCCCGGAGTGGTCCTTCCTCACCGAGCGCTGGGGCACCATCCTCAAGCTCGAGCTCTACGCCCTCCTGTGGGTGTTCTTCCACGGGATCCTGGTCCTGGCCATCTCGTCCCTGACCGACCGCCGCAACCGCGCGCTCGGGGGCCTGTTCATCCTCTACTTCCTCACCCTCGCCGGTTCGAACGCCATGGCGGAGCTGATGAGCGGGCAGGGCTGGCGCCTCCTCTCGATCCCCAACAACTTCCAGCGGGTCTTCGACAGCCTGTTCGACCAGTCCTCGAACGGGGTCGGCTGGAACCTCGAGGCGTCGCTCTGGATCCTGGGCCTGGTCACCTACGCCTGCGCGGCGATCCTCTCACGCCAGACCCGCAAGCTCGAGGTGGGCGCATGACCGCCATCATCCATGCGGAGAACCTCGGGCGCTGGTACGGCGAGGTCGTCGGACTCGGCGACCTCACCGTGGCGATCGAGCCCGGAATCACGGGGCTGGTGGGCCCCAATGGCGCGGGCAAGTCGACCTTCATGAAGCTCATGGTCGGAGAGCTCCGCCCCGCCCGAGGCAGGCTCACCGTCCTCGGAGAGGTCCCCTTCGGTAACCGCGAGCTCCACCGCCAGCTCGGCTTCTGCCCCCAGCAGGACGCACTCTACGAGCACCAGACCGGCAGGCAGTTCGTCCGCGACCTCCTGCGGCTCGGGGGGTGGTCCCGTCGCGAAGCGGACACCCTCGCCGTCCGTGCCATGGAGCGCGTCGGTCTCGAGGAGGCCATGGACCGCAAGGTCAGCGGATACTCCAAGGGCATGCGTCAGCGCACGCGCCTGGCCCAGGCGATCGCCCACGGGCCCAGGCTCGTGATCGCCGACGAGCCCCTCACCGGCCTCGACCCGATCGCCCGGAGGCAGACCCTCGAGCTCTTCCGCGGGCTCGCCGAGGACGGCTGCTCCGTCATCATCTCCAGCCACGTCCTGCACGAGGTCGAGAGCCTGACGGAGACCATGGTCCTCATCCACCGCGGTCGCCTGCTCGCCCAGGGCAGCGTGCGCGAGGTGCGCCGCCTGATCTCGCGCCACCCGAGCCGGGTGGACCTGGTCGCCCGCGACCCCCGCCGGCTCGCCACCGCCCTGCTTCCCCTGGAGCATGTGCGCACGATCAAGCTCGGGGCGGACCCCGGTACGCTGACCGTGGAGACCGATGACATCGCGGCCTTCCACAGCACCTTCGCCGGCGTGGCGGCCGCCGCCGGGGCGGGGGTCTCCGGATTCAAGAGCGACGACGCCAGCCTCGAGGCTGTCTTCGACTACCTGGTCGGCTGAGGGCCAAGATCCATGAACCTCTTCACCGCGCTCCCCAGGTCCACCTGGCTGATCTTCCGGATGCACCTGGCCTCCACGGCCGGCTCGCGCCGCGCGCTCGGC
>CAZEFP010000130.1:0-8051 GCA_964511565.1 uncultured Planctomycetaceae bacterium | reverse complement strand
CCGCCTGGGTAAGGGCTCCCTCTTCGAGGATGGCATCCGCGTCCCCATGATCTCGGCGGGCCCGGCGGTCATCGACCCCGGGCGCGTCTCCAGCGCCCTCATCAACACCACGGACGTGTTCGCCACGATCCACGAGCTGCTGGGCGCCCGGCCCGCGCCCGAGGCCGTCGACTCCATCAGCTTCCAGGGCGAGCTCTCCGGCCGCCCCCGAGCCGCGCGCAAGTGGGTCTTCGCCGAGCGCTTCCAGTCCGAACCGCCGCCCAGCCGCTGGCCCGCGGTGGACCGCTTCACCGTCACCGATGGCCGCTTCAAGCTGACCGTGGACGTGCTGGGCGACTCCGAACGGCTCCATGACCTCTCCGCGGATCCCGAGGAGCGCGTCAACCTCCTGAACGGCGCGGAGATCTCGGAGGACGCCCGACAGGCCCGGCAGGCCCTGGAGGAGGTGGTGGAGCGCTCGCTCGACCGCGCCTCGGTCATGGCCGCCCGGGCCTCTGCCGGTTCGCCGGTCGAGCCCACCTCCGAGAAGCCACCGCAGGGGAGTGACCGATGAAGCCCACCTGCTACGACGACTACGCAAAGGTCTTCGACCTCTACTCCAACGTCCACCTGTTCCCACAGAACCTCGACTTCATCGAGGTGGCGGCGGGGCTCCTCCAGCCGGGCGACCGCGTCACCGACGTGGGCGGCGGCACGGGCATGTTCACCGCCGAGCTCCTGGATCGAGTTCCCTGGGTAGAGCTCACCTTCGTGGAGCCCTCCCCGCCCATGATGGAGATCGCCGCCGCGCGGCTGCCCCTCGGGGCCAACCTCGTCCACGAACCCCTGGACGGGGCGCTGCTCTCGACGCTGCCCGAGCAGAAGCTGTTCCTGTTCCAGCGCTCCCTGTACAGCCTCCACGGCGAGCTGGCCCCCTACCGAGAGCTCGCACGGCAGCTGGCAGAGCGCACCGCGCCAGGCGGCCACCTCGCGATCTACGAGATGCCTGGCCCCTACGACATGGAGCTCGCTTGGGAGTACTACTCCCTCAACCGCGAGGTCCTGGGGATCACGGAGGAGGTGCTCCTCGGCACGTGGCCCGTCATGGAGGCGGTCTTCAAGGAGTTCAACAGCGGCATCCGCGAGGGCAGGTATACCCTCTTCGACCGCGCCTCCCTGGACGACGTCTTCGGTGGCGCTGGCTTCACCTGCACCCACGAGGAGGGCACGACCTTCGTCTACACGAGGTCGTGAGCCGAAGGCCCGGCGGAACGCCCGCGGGCGACAGATCCCCCGGGGGCGTCAGAGCCCCCGGGCGCCGGGTCCTCAGAGGCTCCCGAGGAACGCCAGGACGGCGGACTTCTCCGTGGCCGTCAGGCCCTCGAAGGCCTGGCGAGAGGCGTCGCCTTCGCCGCCGTGCCACAGGATGGCCTCCTCCAGGGTGCGGGCGCGCCCGTCGTGGAGGTAGGCCTCACCGCCGCTGACACCCGCGGTCAGGCCGATGTTCCAGAGCGGCGCCGTGCGCCACTCCGTGCCCTCGGCGTTGCCCTCCGGCAGGTTCGACGCGAGCCCCGGCCCCATGTCGTGGAGCAGGAGGTCCGTGTACGCGAAGATCCGCTGGCTCCGGAGCTCCGAGCGGGGGTGGAAGGCGGTGGTCTCGAAGCTCGGGACGTGGCAGTCGGCGCAGCCGATGGAGTTGAAGAGGAGCTCGCCCTGGAAGGTGGCGGGGTCATCGGTGTCCCGGCGGGCGCTGACGCCCAGCAGCGCCACGTAGTCCGTCAGCTTGCCCAGGTGATCGTCCGAGAGCTCCGCGCCGGAGGGTCCGCAGCCGGTCTGCTGGGGACCACAGTCCGGGTCGGGGAAGACGCTCGTCATGACGCCGAGGTCCGTGTTGAGGGCCGAGGCGACCTGGTGGCGGACGCTGGCCTGGGACCCCTTCCATCCGAAGCGGCCGAGGCGAGAGTCGCCGGTCTCTGGGTCCGTCACGATCCGCATCTTCCCGGAGATGCCGTCGCCGTTGGCGTCGTTCGGATCCGCGAGGGCCTCGACGGCATCCTCCGGGATGCCCTCGAGGAGCCCCATGCCCACCAGCTGCGGTGCGATCCGCACGCTGTAGTGCGTCGGCGTCACCCCGAGGAACTGGTACACCGGCTCGCGGAGCCCCTGGACGTTGTTCCACCCGCTCAGCACGGCGAGGGCCTCGGGGGCGCCGGCCGTGTTGCGGGACTGGAGCACGGAACCCAGCTGGGCATGGGGGTCGCCGTTGGCGTCGCCCACGTGCACCACGTAGCTGGAGAGCTCCTGCCCCACGGCCGGCGGGAGCGCCCGCCCGTTGCGATCGTGGCAGGCCACGCACGAGCGGTTCACGTAGTGCCCCCCGAGCATTCCGGCCAGGGCCGCGAACGGGGGGTTGGCCGCGGTCTCATCGTGGCTGCCGTCCCCGAAGTCGGTGTGGTGGACGCGCCGCCCCTCCACGAACCGCTGCCCGTGCTGGGGGGCCAGGTTGGGCGCCATCTGCATGAAGTGGTTGTCCGGCTCGTCCGAGTACTGGTACGGCAGGGTGACGTCCCCACCGATCCGTCCCGCAGCGGGCATGGGGTAGGAGTCCTCGCGCTCGGTCGACGGGTCGCCGAAGACCCCGCGGGCTTCCCAGGGCACGATGCCCTCTCCGACGATGTAGAGGATCGCCGTGCCGTAGTAGTTGTTCCGGCCAGCGGGCACCCCGCTCAGGAACTGGCTCAGCTCGAACTCGAGGCGGTCTCCGACCTGGAGCGGCGCGCCCGTCTTCTGGTTGAAGTTGAGGCTCCGCGTGTAGTGGCGCACGTTGGAGCCCGGCACGTTCTGGCTGGGGTCCGGCGTCATCACGCCGTTGTTGTGGTACTCGGCCACTGTTCCGATCCCGCGATAGAAGAAGCGCAGCTCGGCCTCGAGCGGACTCAGCTGCCACTGGGTCGCCACGTTGAAGGTGATGGTGTTCCCCCCCTTCCCGATCGTGTCGACGATCTCGACGGCGGCCGTGCGGTGCTCCCAGTAGTGGGACAGGTAGTGGTCGTACTGCTGGAATTGATCCTCCCGGGCGTGCCGGTCGCGAGCCCGGTCCGCGAACCTCGTGATGAGCGCGGTCGGGGTGTCCTCCTGAAGCGGCGGGTCCAGCTGGGTCGAGGAGTCGTAGAGCGGGACCACGAGCTGGGTGTACGGCACGAGCCACCACTGGTTGCCGATCCCCTGGCCCAGGGTGTCTCCCGGAGCCGCGTCTCCCGAGAAGAAGTAGAGCGGGCGACCCTGATAAGTCACCTGAGAGGAGCCGTCCGCGCGCACGATCCCGCCGAGGCCTGACATCCCCGAGGGCACCCCATCGGTGAAGAGCAGCGGAGGCCAGACCGAGGCGCACCCGCCGTTGCAGGCGCTGGTTCCGGGCTGGGCGAGGTCACCGTCGAACACGTAGAGGGTGTGCCCCGGGGCCATGGAATCGGCGCCACCGACGAGGATGCCGCCCGCGGTGCCCACCTCGGTCTCGGGGAGGATCACCTCGCACCCGTTGGCGTCCACGGTCACCCCCGGCGGGGTGCCAGGGCACTGATCGATGCTGTCATCGACCCCGTCCCCGTCCAGGTCCATGGGGCGAACGCCGAACACCTGCATCTCCCAGATGCTGTATCCCCAGAAGTTTCCGGCGCTTCGGGTCAGCCCGTTCATCCGAACGTAGCGGTAGACGCCGGAGAGCGGGAAGCGATCGAGCCGGTCGCCGAAGACGCCCCCGGACTGGGCGCTGATGGTGGTCCAGTTGACCCCGTCGAGGGACCCGTCCACCGTGTAGGTGGCGGCGTTGGCGGCCTCCCAGTGGATCTTCGTCCGGACCAGCGCGAACGGGGCGCCGAGGTCCAGCACGAGCCAGCTGGGATCCACCCCATGGGCAGATTCCCAGCGGGTGGAGAGGTCGCCGTCCACCGTGAGCGACGGCCCGCCGGCGGCGCCCTGGGAGCTCGCCGTCGCTGTCGCCGAGAGCAACGCGGGGACCGCGCGCTGGCGCTTGTTGCTCACGCCCGGGAGCTGCTGTGCTGCCGGGAGCGAGCCGGCGGTGGCCACGGAGAACGAGAGAAGAAATAGAAAGACACGCGTCGGGTTCATGGGAACAGTTTGCCCGTCTGCGTCGGTCTCCATTGCCAGTCCCGTGATCTTTTTGACGCGGTGATCACCCTTCGCCTGAGGCTGAGGGATTTCACCTAGCCATCGGCCTGAGACAATTCGTTCCGAATTGTGACACGCCTCAGCAAGTCCCTGGAGATGCGAGCCCAGCAGTCAAAAGCAAGACAGACTGTGAAGCTTGAGAGCGGTCCGCTGCGACGCCTCGCATCTCGACCCCAGAGCTCTGACCCGGGCTCCCCGCAACCTGCTTTATCCAATGCGAATCCCCTCCCTTCTCTTCCCCGCCCTCGCATTCGCCTCCGCCGCCAACGCGCAGGTGTCGAACATCGACCCTCGTGGACTGACCGCTCAGGGCAACAACCTCGTCTTCATCAACGAGATCCGTATCGACCAGCCCGGAAGCGACGCTGACGAGTACGTCGAGCTCCTGGGCCTCGCGGGCGATGACCTCGACGGCCTGACGTACCTGGTGATCGGAGACGGGACCAACGGCGACGGGACCATCGAGGCGGTCGTTGACCTCGCCGGGCAGGTGATCCCCGCTGACTCCACCTTCCTGATGGGTGAGTCCACGATGACGCTGGCGACCCCCGACTTCGTCACGAGCCTGAACTTCGAGAACAGCGACAACGTCACCCACGTCCTCGCCCTCGGCTTCTCGGGCGCCCTGGGAGACGACCTCGATACGGATGACGACGGGATCCTCGACAGCCAGCCCTGGATCATCGCGCTGGACGCCATCTCCCTCGTGGAGGACCCCACCTCCACCGGCAGCGAGTACTACTACGCCTCCCAGATCACCACTCCCCTCGGCACGGCCACCGAGGTCGGACCCGACGGCAACTTCGTCCCCGGCCACGTCTACCGCTGCACCGCCGGCGGCGCGACCCAGGACGTGCGTATCGGGTGCTTCTCGCTCTCTCCGTTCCTGGACGACACCCCGGGCGACCTCAACGCGACCTGTGTCTACGCGTCGTCTGCCTTCTGCGACCCCGGAACGGCGAACTCCGTGAGCACCAGCGGCGGCAAGATGAGCCTCGAGGGCTCGCCCTTCCTCTCGTCGAACGACGCCGTCCTCGTGGTCGAGGACATCCCCGACTTCTTCGGGGTCTTCGTCCAGGCCACCGGCGCCGGCGCGCCGGCCTCCTCGCCCCTCGGTGGAACCTTCTGCATCAACAGCGGCATCCAGCGACTCAGCGTCGTGGCCGCCGCGGCGAACCGCGCGACCTACAGCTGTGACTTCACGGATGTGAACCGGCCCGAGAGCGCTGCGGTTGCTGGCGGAACGCTGTACTACTCGTTCTTCCACCGTGACACGCCTGCGCCGGGCGGGAACTGGTCCAACGGCATCGCCATCACCTGGGCTCCCTGAGATCGGTCCCGGGTCGGGTTGACCCCTGAGGCGGGGGCTGCGCAGCGCGCAGCCCCCGCCTTCTCATTGCATCGACGGGGTCGCCCGGGCCAGAGCCCACAGCGCTCAACGGTCCTGTCCCAGAGCCTCCCAACGGGCCAGATGGTCCCTCCACGCCGAGGCCACACTCTCCAGCTGGGTCGACATCATCGGCTGGAAGATCGATCGGGACAGATCCTCGGGTCGCTGAAGCCACTGGGCGCGCCAGACATCGAAGGGCCCAGGGGCCGCCGTCTCGGACTCCCCCGCCACCTCGCCCGCGTCCAGGAGCCTGCGAAGTCGACGGGCCTCATGGATCCCCGCCGCCTTGATGCCCAGCTGCATCAGCTCCAAGGTCTCCCCCTGCAGCTCCGGCGCGATCGCCTGAAAGAAGTCCACGTGGAGCGACTCTTGCTCCCTGCAGAAGGCCCTGTAGAGGTCCTCAGGGTCGGGTGGACCGAAGGCCATCAGGTGGTCGCGCCCCCCCTCAAGTCGAAGGGCGGCCTCCATGGTCCGGTCTCCGATCTCCGCCGCCGCGAGAAGCGCCGCCAGGCTCGGCGCCTGCACCTCCCAGCGACGCGCCAGCGTGAGGACGCCAGCGAGCTCGGTCAGGCTCCGACCCGCCACCCGCTCGGGGGACACCGCACCCATCATCCCGAGCACGCCCGAGGTGCCTTCCGGGATGGGGCACGACTCTCCGCTCCCGATGGCCAGGAAGAAGCCATCCGCCCCTTCGGCCTCGACCGACTCTGCCGCCCGCTGGAGGCTCGACCCTTCCCAGCCCGGGCCGACGGCGGAGGCACCCTTCCCACCCGCCTCGACGACCTGCGCCCACTCCGCCTCGATGCGCTCGCGCTCCTCCTCGGACGCGCCGCCGATGAGCCACGGCGTCAGCAGGTAGGCCACCGAGAGCAGCAGGAAGCAGCCCACCGATCCGACCACCAGACGAACGAACCGGGAACGGGAGGTCGATGGAGCGGCGGATTGCATGGGCGTCACGACGCGAGAGCAGGGGGGGTGGCGCCTCGAATGCGAGGCGCCCGGCCTTCCACCCAGGACAGTGGAAACGAATTCCCGGCGCGACACTAAGATCAGGCCATGCACCTTTCCACCCACAACTGGATGCGCGCTGAGCCCCTCGAGGTCACCCTCAAGCGGATCAAGCGCCTTGGCTTCGAGAGCATTGAGATCAGCGGCGAACCGGAGCAGTACCCCCCTGCGGAGTGCCTCCCCCTGCTCAAGCAGTACGGGATCCGCTGCTGGGGCGCCGTCACCCTGACCCTCGGTGACCGCAACCTCGCCGCGAAGGACCCCGCCCAGCGCGCGGCCACCGTGGACTACATGCGCTCCCTCGTGGAGATGGTCCACCAGCTGGAGGGGCACGAGCTCACCGTGGTCCCCGCGACGGTGGGCAAGGTCAACCCCGACGCCACCCCTGAGGAGGAGTGGGACTGGGTCGTGGCTGGCCTCCAGGAGGTCTACGCCCTGGCCGAGGAGCGCGGGGTCCGCCTCGCCCTCGAACCCCTCAACCGCTTCGAGACCTACTTCCTCAATCGAGCCGACCAGGCGATGGCGCTCGCCGAGGCCGTGGGCCCCAACTGCGGGGTCTGCCTGGACGTGTTCCACATGAACATCGAGGAGAAGGACATGCTGGCCGCCATCCGCGCTTCCAGCTCCCGCCTCGTCGACGTCCACGTGGCCGAGAACAACCGCCTCGCCCCCGGGATGGGCTCGGTGGACTGGGCCTCCTTCGTGACGACCCTCAAGGAGATCGGCTACGACGGCGCCCTCACCATGGAGGCGGTGGCGCCCATCGACCGGACGCCGGTCTCCCCGTGGACCAACCAGGTGGAGCAGAACCCGGTGGACATCTCCCCCGAGCAGCTGAAGTTCATCGAGGACCACGGCTCGAGCCTCCTGAGCGAGGAGTACTACACCATGCTCTACGAGCGCGCCTCGGAGACGCTCCTGCCGCTCATCAAGGGCTGAGCCCACGGCCATGACCGACCGCGACGCCCACATCCACCACATCAACGTGAACGTGGATGACCTGGAGACTGCGATCCCCTTCTACCGCGACGTGCTCGGGCTCCCGCTCGATCCGACGCCGGACCAGGGGATGGCCTCGCAGTTCTTCCGCATCAACGACCGGCAGCAGATCCACATGAACGTGCTCGACGACGCCCGCGCGTTCCGTGGCCACTTCTGCCTCGAGGTGCCGGACTTCGAGGGTGTGTTCCAGCGCTCGAAGGAGGCCGGCGCGATCGACACCAGGCCCTGGGGCCGCGTCCGCGCGCTCCCGGGGGGCAAGATGCAGATGTTCGTCCGGGACCCCCATGGGAACCTGATCGAGATCGCGAGCCGCCCTGGCGTGGCCATCGACCCCGAGCTCTTCGAGGACGACCTCGTCGAGCCCCTCCAGGGCACCTATCGGCTGATGCCCGGAGAGGACGTGGGCGAGCACGTCCCGGTGGAGCCGTCGGCCTCCTGAGCCCCGGAGGGGTCCCGCTCACTCCAGCGTGAGCGGACGGACCTC
>CAZEFP010000129.1:0-8065 GCA_964511565.1 uncultured Planctomycetaceae bacterium | reverse complement strand
CGGCGAGGGCTGCAGCCACTCGGGCGCCGAGAGGCTCGCGCTCGTGGTGGCGGTGCTCGCGCAGGAGGCGAGGGACGCCAGGACGAGGAGGGAAGCGGAAAGGAGTCGGCGAGTGGTGTTGAGCGGCATGGCGGGTCGCACTGCAGGGTCTCGGTGAGCGAGTCGGTCAGGGCGCACCATCCAGGGGCCCCACCGTGCCATTCGGTTGCTCGGGGGCACTCCTTGAGCCCTGTCCCCCAGGAGAATGCTCGTTCCTCCTTCCCAGGAGCCCCTGCAGACCTCGCCGCCCCCCCAGGGCCCCCGTGAACAGGCACACGATCGCCCCCCAGAGAAGCCACGGGGTCAGAGGATGGGGCCAGCCACGCTCGCCTTCCGCTCCGATCCCTGGGCTCGAAGCCGCCTCAGGGCGGCCCTCCTGGCCCCCGAAGATCGGCGGGAGGGGCCCCCCAGGCTCGGGGTAGGCCTCGGCGGGCCCGTCCGCTCGTACGACCACGGAGGACGCGGGGGCAGGGAGCTCCACCAGAATGGGCGTCCCCCGAGGGACTCGGTCGAGGGCCTGCGGGCGGGGACCACGCCGTTCGCGGTCGGGGTCCGGGCCCACGGGCGGCACCCCGAGGGTCACCACGCCCAGGGCTCGCCGCGGGCCGAGGTCCCCGAAGAGGTCCACCTCGGCCGGCCCCGTGAGGGTCGCCTCGAAGCTCGCGGGCAGCCCCGCCGGGACCCCGCGGACCACGAGGTCCCCCCCGCGGGTCAGGGTGCAGCTCGGGGGATCCCCGGGTGCGCCGCCGCCCGGGGTCCTGCTGGCGGCAGCGCGGTCGGCGCGGCGCGCCATCTCCCGGAGCACGGGCGCGAGCCACGCGAGCCTGGACCTGAGCCTTGGGTTCCAGGCGTCCTTCCCGAAGCCGAGGGAGGGGATCGCGAGCCCCGCCACCGTCCCCTGGCCACGCTCGGCCACGGCGATCAGGGTGCCCCGCTGGCTCGAGGCGCCCTCGGCCTCGACGTGGAGGAGCGCTGCGGCGCCCTCCGCCGGCCGGGAGCGGAGACCACGACGGAGGGCGAGGGGTCGGTCGAGGGCCCCCGCCTCGACCGCCGCGTTCCTCAGCTCGGTGATCCAGCGGAGCTCGTCACCGGCCGGCGCTTCACGGACCGTCGCCCGCTCCACGAGCCGCACATCCTGCAGCTCCTGGTGCAGGAGGTCCTCGAGCTCCTCCATCTCACCCGCCTTCACGATGCTCTCGCCCCTCATCAACAGGCCCGAGAGGAACTCCACCCCCTCGGGGTCCTCCCCCACCTGGATCACCACGAGCCGATCGCCGGCCGCCTCGATGCGCGAGCGCACCTGCCTCCGGAGGCTCCAGACGGAGTCGGTCAACCCGTCCGTGATCAGCACGATGATCCCCTCGGTCTCGCCGCCCGGGCCCCTGTCCGGGTCCGCGGCGGCCTCCTCCTCCCTCGCGGCGGCGAGCCCATCGAGGGAATAGAGGGTGTCGGTGGAGCCACCCGGAACGCGCGCACGGACCAGTCCCTGGACCGCCTCCCGGCGCTCGCCCGCCAGGGAGCCCCCGTTCTGCGCGGAGGGCTCGAAGACCAGCTGCGGCTGGGTGACCACCTGGGTGAAGAAGCGCAGCTCCATCCGATCGCGATCGCCGGCGGTGGGCACGATGGCGCCGAGGGCGTCTCGAACGCGCTCCCACCTCAGCCCGGCCATGCTGCCGGAGCCATCCACCAGCAGGACCACGTCCATGGGGCGCCGGGGCTCGCGGTCCGGGACGAGAGCGAGGAGCGACTGGAGCTCCGGCCCGTCGTCCCGCAGCGCGGTCCAACCGGCGCAGCGCACCCAGCCACCACCCGAGAGGACGAAGCGTGAGAGGGCCGCCCCGGGGAGGCCGGCGAGGGGCACGTCGAGGGTCACCACGACCGGGGGGGGGTCCTCCCCGACCAACCGCGTCCGAAGGTCAGCGGGCGCCACCCACTCGAAGTCCACGCCGTCGAAGGCCGGTCCCTCCAGCGATGCGATCGAGGCGCCCGGCGGAAGGGGCCCTCCCCCACCCGCGGCGGACGAGACAAGGAGGACCCGCACGGGGTCGCCGACCTCGAGACGGGCGGCGGCGCGATCGTTCTCGGGGAAGTTGTCGGGCACCTCGGTGGGGAGCCCCTGGAGCCGCACCGTGACCTGCAACTCCCCGACGCCGGCGGTGAGCGGCGGCAGCTCGAGGCGGACGGAGTACGCCCGCACCCCCGACGCCGACAGGACCGAGCGGGGGACCGGCACCACCTCGCCACCTCGCAGCGTGCGGGACGCCACGGTTTGCAGGGCGCTGCGGAACCCAAGCTCCCACTCGGCGACCACCGCGGGGGCCCCATCCCCGAGGAACAGGTCGCCCTCCGCGAAGAGGTCGAGCTGCACGGGGACGCGGGCGCCCGGCTCGACCTTCGAGGGGACGTGAACGGCCCGCACGCCCACGTCGGCGAGCAGCGCCGCCGGGGGCGGGATCAGGCGCACCTCGCCCACCCTGGGATCCATGAGGGCCGACGGGGGCGAGCCCGAAGCCCCCCTCCCATCGCCGAGGATCACCACCGTCCCCGGAGGGCGGTCACCGCCGGCGATCGCCTCGAGGGCCGACTCGGAGGCCCCCGCGAGGTCCGAGCCCAGGTCCCCCGCCGCAGCCAGGTCCAGCCACGAAGCGGCCTCGCCGCCGCGGAGGGCGGCCAGGAACTCCGCCCCGGAGGCCGGCCCGAAGCGCCGCTCGACCCCGCTTGCGAAGGTCACGAGGGCGACATCATCGCCGAGCTCGATGGCCTCACGGGCCTCGGAGGCGAGCTGTTGCACGGCCCAGCGAGGCCACCCCGGACGCCCCCGGGTGGCGCTCGCAGAGCGGTCCAGGAGGATCGCCCGAAGCTGCGCGTCCCCTGGCGCCTCGGACTCGTCCTCCCTCCCGCCGAGGAGCGCCGAGAGCGCCGCCAGCAGCGCCAGGGCGGCCCCAAGGGCGAGCAGGTCCGCCCCGGGCCGACGAGCCCCCGAAGCCCCGGAGCCCAGCGCTCCAGCCGGGTGGTCTTCGCGAGTGGTCACGAAGCGGAAGGCGCGGACGCCTCCTGCTCCGCCTCGAGCCCTCCACGCCGGGCGGTGCGGATCCAGCCGCCGCCGAGGGAGAGGTCCCCGCCGGTGCCGTCCGGCTCGAGCTCGTAGAAGGCCGCCCCTTGCCCGGGCGCGACGGCCATCTGAGGTGCATCGAACTCCACCCGGGCGGTGTTCCCGTCGGGCTGGACGTGGACGGTCGCGGGCGCCGCGCGGTGCCGATAGCGCACCTGCACTGCGCAGCGGAACGTCCCCGAGGAGGGGACATCGAAGCCGAGCCAGTTCAGGTCCTCCACGACCATCCCCGGTGACTTGCAGTCGCCCTCGGTGCCGATCACCACGAGGCCCTGATCGGGGTGGATCTCCACCACGTACATGGGAACGCCGACGGCGACCCCGTGCCCTCGGCGCTGACCGATGGTGAAGTTCTCGGTGCCCGTGTGGGGTCCGTGGTCCTTGCCGAAGACATCGACGATGCGGCCCGGATGGAGCTCCACGCCGCGCTGCTCCAGCAGCAGCCGGTAGTCGTTCGAGGGGACGAAGCAGATCTCCTGACTGTCCTTCTTGGCGAAGGTGCGGAGGCCGGCGGCCTGGGCGAGCTCACGCACCGCGGGCTTCTCGAGGTCGCCGAGCGGGGTCGCCGTGCGCTTGAGGTTCGCCTCCGCCACCGGGAACAGCTGGTAGGACTGGTCCTTCGCTCGATCCACGCCCCGCCGGAGCCGGACGCGCCCGTCCTCCACCGAGATCCGTGCGTAGTGTCCCGTCGCGACCCCTGCGCAGCCGAGCTCGTCTGCGAAGTCCATCAGCTTCCCCATCTTCAGATCGCGGTTGCACACCGCGCAGGGATTGGGCGTGCGCCCTCGCCCGTACTCCGAGACGAAGTACTCGATCACGTCGCCGAACTCCTCCTTCAGGTCCATGGCCTGGAAGGGAACCTCGAGCCGCGCCGCCACCATCCGCGCGTCCCGCGCGTCACCGAGGGAGCAACAGGACTTCTTGGACGCCTCCGACTCCTTGATCTCGACGCCGTTGCGCATGAACAGGCCCACCAGATCATGACCCGCCTCACGCAACATCCAGGCCACGGCGGAGCTGTCCACGCCGCCGCTCATGGCGACGACGAGGCGGTCAGAGGGTTGGAACTGGGTCTGCATGGTGGTGGCCGGAGCCGGCGCCCTTTCGGCGCGGGGCCCATCCTATTAGGCTCCGCGCCCCGGAATGTCCCCTGCGGTACGCAGAGATCCACATTCGTCCGAAGGGGAGGCCCCTCCCGGCCGCCACAATCTCCGTCCGGAGCCCCCTGGCGAGAGCCGCAGCCCCTCCGGATCACGCCCGGAAGACCCCGGCGGCCATCGGTCGCCGCAGCAACAAAATCCAACCATGACCGCACCCGCCAGCCCCTTCCCTCCCCTCCTCCTCCAGGAGATCCAGACTCCCCCGGAGGGCAGCTCCGGGATCGCGACGCCGCCGTCGGCGGGCGATCAGGAGGGCGCCGCGGGCGACCCGTCCATCTTCGACTCGATCCTGCCGTTCCTGCTGATGGGCCTCGTGCTCTGGATGCTGATCTTCCGCCCGGAGAAGAAGGCCCGCAAGGAGCGCCAGTCCATGCTCGAGGCGATCAAGAAGGGCGACAAGGTGGTCACGACGAGCGGCCTTCACGCGGAGATCGTGGCCGTCCGCGAACACGAGGTGGACCTCTCGGCCGGCGGTTCGCGCTTCACCTATTCCCGCGCCGCCATCAACGAGATCGTCGCCTGAGCCTCCCCCGATCGGGTCCGGCGGGGCGGGCTCCGGGGGTGTGGCGGGCGTCGATCGCCAGGGCTCGGACCCTGGTCCAGCAGCTCTGGCTGCGGACGGCCCCGCGGCGATGGCTGGAGATCGAGATCAGCAGGGACTCGACGGTTGAGACGGCCTGGCTCGGACGGGTCGGCGAGGAGCTGGCCTGCCGGGCGCTGCGCGGCCTCGGCTGGCGCGTCCTCCACCGCAACCTGCGGGCGCCGGAGGCGGAGCTCGATGCGGTCTGCATGGACGGAGCGGTGACCGTGGTCGTCGAGGTGAAGTCGGGTCGTCGCCCCCGGAGGGGCTGGGCTCCAGGGCAGAGTCCCTCCGACCGGGTCCGCCCCAGCGACGTGTCACGCCGCCTGCGGGCGGCCCGGCGCCTGGCGAGGCGACGCGGGGGCGGCCCGGGTCCCTTCCGCGTGGACCTCGTCGAGGTCGAGGTGCCCCGGGGTGCCCGGCGGCGGCCCCGCCTGGTTCACCGGCGGGACCTGGGCCTCGCCGCCGGGGCCGTGACGTGGCTCGATGCCTGACGAACGAGCGTGAGCTGCCCCGGATGCAGGAGCCCCCCTGGCGCGTAGAACGCTCCCAGGGGGGCTCCCAGAATGGTGGATCGGCCGGCGTAGCCGGCCCTGGCGGGATCACTCCTCGCCAGAGGTGTCGGCCGGAGCCGCGGGCGCCTGATCGAACTCGGCGCCGAAGAGGCCGGCGACGCCCTTGGCGAGGCCGCCAGCGTTACCGGTGCCGAGGGAGAGCATCACGGGCATGGCGAGGATGAGCAGCAGGGCGGAGATCATCAGGAGCCCCTTGACCCATGCGGGCTCCTCCTCCTCGTCGTCCGCCGCTGTGGCGGCGGCGACGGCGGAGCGCTTGGCGGGACGCGCCGAGGCGCTGCTGCGCGACGCGCGAGCGGGCGCCTCCTCCTCGTCCACCAGGGTCTCCACGTCGAGCTCCTGGGTCGCCATGCCGGCGTCGGCGTCGAGGTCCGAGTCGTCCTCGAACACGAGCTCGTCGACCGTGTCATCGAGGTCGGCCACGTCCGAGTCCAGCTCGGCGCGGAGCAGCTCCACGTCCGCGCGGCGGATCTTCATGGTGTCACCCTTACGGAAGGCTCGAAGCTCACCCTCCGAGACAAGTCGCTTGAGCTCTTCTTCCTTGAGCTTCAGTTCGTCGAGGGCTTCATCGAAGCTGTAGAAATCGTCGGCCACGGGAACTCCTAATTGGGGATCAAGGGGCGAGGCGCCGCGTCAGCGGCACCCAGCCCGGTTCTGGTCCGGTACTACCGGGTCCGGGGAATCGAAGGGGGGGGCGATGACTCGCCAGCTAGCGTTCGTCCACCTCGGAGTCGAAGCGCGCTTCGAGCTCCTTGTAGGGAAGCGGACGGCCGTCCAGCGTGGTCTTGTCGTTGAACCCGTCGAGCTGCAGGTCGAGGTCGATCCTGCGGGCTGCGACGAGCTTGATGTTCTGGGTCCCCGACGCACCACCGGACGCCTGGTACACGGCGAGGTGCGGGTTGAGGGAGTCGATGACGTAGAGCACCGACTGGCCGGTGATGTCCACGCCAGTGACCGCGATCATGCGGTTGTTGGAGTCCGCGGACATCCCGCTCGCCCCCATGGGGACGGGGCGCACGACGGTCGTCTCCTGACGCGCAGGGGAAGCCACCGCGGGCCCGAGAAGCATCAGGGACGCGAAGGACGCCACGGCGCCCGCCGCGAACCAGGCGACGCGCTGGGCCTGCCCAGGGGCGGGAGGGGTGGCTCGTTCGTTCAACTCGGGGGACTGCATTGCGGCGACTAGCCTAACGGGAAGGGCCGGTTGCGGCCACGCTCCGAGAAAAACCGGTCACCGGACCACCTCGTGGGAGATCCGCTCGAGGAGATCGTTGACCGAAACGAGGCCCAGGATCGCCCCCCGGGGCAGGGGCCCGGACTCCGCGGCGTACTCCTCCGCCACCACCAGGGCGATGCGCCGGCCGCTCGCGGCGAAGGTGTTGAGCGCCCGATCCACCGGGACATCCTGGGCCAGCCGCGGGAGGGGCCGAACCTGCTCCAGGACCTCGGGCAGGTCGCCGTTGGCTCCCATGGCGTTCCAGCGATGGAGGATCTCCATCTGGTGGACGTAGCCGTCGATCCTCAGTCGATCCCCGTCCGCCTCGAGCACCGGCAGCCTGGAGAACCGGGACTCCCGGACCTTGCTGAAGTGCTCCTCTCGGGTCGCGCTGCGGTCGAGGCAGACCACGTCATCCCAGGGCACCATGCTCTCCGAGACCGGGATGGCCCGCAGCCGCAGGGCGTTCGCCGCCAGGGCCTCCGCGCGCTCGGACAGGACGCCGTGCCGGCGCCCCTCCGCGATGAAGCCCAGGACGGCCGCCCGCCCCCCCACAGGCGCCGCGACCTCCGCGCTGAGCCCCAGGACCCGTTCGAGGGCGAGGGTGAACAGGCGCAGCGCCCGCTCCAGGGGCCAGAAGACGATGCGGGAGAAGGCGATGATGGGCGCCACCAGCGCCGTCGTCCCGTGGGGCCGCTGCCTGAAGACGTCCTTGGGCAGCGCCTCCCCGAACAGGAACACCAGCGGGGTCAGCGCCGCCGTCACCACGAGCGCCACGGTCGCGGGATCCTCCGAGCCGATGAGCTGCCTCGTCATGGACTCCGCCACATGGGTCGCCAGCTCCAGCGCGAGGTTGTTGCCGATCAGGATCGTGATCAGGAGCGCGCTCTCGTTCCGGAGCAACCAACGCATCATCACCGCGCGGCGGGAGCCGCTGCGCGCATCCAGATCCACCTGCACCGAGGACAGGCTGTAGAAGCCCGTCTCCGAGCCGGAGTAGGTCGCGCTGAGCCCCACCAGGAGGAGCAGCAGCGCCGAATCGACCAGGAGGTTCACCGCGCCACCTCCCGCTCCTCACGGCCCCGCTCTCCACCCGTCACGTCCTCGCCGCCCCGGCTCATGAGCGTGAGGGTCACCACGCGGCGGCCCCGTACCTCGTCGATCACTCCGATGAGCCCCGCCCCGAGGTCGACCTCGTCGCCCGCCTTGGGGATCCGCCCGAGGACGGCGCTCACGAATCCGCCCACGGTCTCGAAGGCCGCGGGGACCACCTGCAACCCGAAGGAGTCGTTCCAGTCGCGGACGGACAGGCTGCCCGACACCCGGAACCGGCCCTCGCCCACGCCAACGATCTCCGGCGCCTTCTCCTCGCCCTCGACCCGC
>CAZEFP010000128.1:0-8069 GCA_964511565.1 uncultured Planctomycetaceae bacterium | reverse complement strand
CCTCGCGCGGGTCCTTGGACTCGAAGAGGACCGCGTGCACCTGCTCGGCGATGGGCATGGACACGTCGTCCTCGTTGGCCTCGGGTCCGAACAGCGCCTTGGTGGTCCACACCCCCTCGGCCACCATGTTCATCTCGCCAAGCACCTGCTCGAGGGTCTTCCCACTCCCCACCGCCTCCCCGACGGAACGATTCCGGGAGTGCTTGGAGGTGCACGTGGTGACGAGGTCGCCGAACCCTGCGAGCCCGAAGAACGTCCGCACGTCGGCCCCGCGCGCCTTGCCGAAGCGGGCCATCTCCACGATGCCGCGGGTCAGCAGTGCGCTCTTGGCGTTGTCACCGAGCTGGAGCCCGTCACAGATCCCGGCAGCGATCGCGATCACGTTCTTGAGCGCGCCGGCGAGCTCCGCGCCGTAGCCGTCGGGGGTCGTGTAGACCCGGAAGGCGCTGCTGTTGAAGGCCCCCTGGACCCGCAGCGCGAACTCGCGATCCTCGCAGCCGGCGACCACCGAGGCGGGGAGGTCATGGGCCACCTCCTCGGCGTGGCTGGGGCCCGTGAGCACACACACGGGCCGCTCACCGAGGATGCGGCGCAGGATCTGGCTCGGCGTCCGGAAGGTCTCGATCTCCAGGCCCTTGGAGGCCGTCACGAGCGGGATGTCGCCCGGGAGCGCGTCCTCGAACTTGAGCGCGACCTGACCCACGAACTGCGTCGGCACCACCGAGACGACCAGGTCGGCGCCGTCGGCGGCCCCGAACGGGTCCGCGCTGGCGACCAGGTTGGAGGGGAACGGGACGCCCGGCAGGTAGGCCTCGTTCGAGCCCGCGTCGGTCATCGCCGCCGCCTGCTCCGGGAAGGCGCTCCAGAGGACCGTGTCGATCCCGTTCTTCGCGAGTCGGAGCGCGAGGGTGGTCCCCCACGAGCCGTCGCCGATAACGAGGGCCTTCTTCACGGGGTCAGCGGTGGAGTCAGTCATGGTCATGAGTCCTCGTCAGGGGCGTCGGCGCCCTTGGACTTGCGGCCGATGCGCGGTTCGGTACCGGCGAACATCCGCTTGATGTTGGAGCGGTGCCGGACCACGACGAGCAGGGAGAGCAGCCCGCAGGCGAAGACGAACGCGGCGGCGTCGTCCATGCGCAGGGCGGCGACCACGGGGAAGGCGAGCCCCATGGCGATCGACGCGAGCCCGACGTAGCGGGTCGTCACCAGGCACACCACCCACACGAGCCCGGACAGCACGAAGATCATCGGGTCGACCCCGACGATGGCGCCGCAGCCGGTGGCCACGCCCTTGCCTCCCTTGAAGCGGAGGTAGAGGGGGAAGCAGTGTCCGATGACCGCTGCCGTCCCGCAGACCGACGCGGCGAGCCATGGGGTGGTCTCGTCGAGGGCGGCTGCGTGGGGCGCGAGGACGAGGGTGGGGACCAGCCCCTTCCCGAAGTCCAGCAGGAACGCCACGAGCCCGAGGGGCTTGCCGAGGACGCGCATCGCGTTCGTCGCGCCGATGTTGCCGCTGCCGACCTCGCGCAGGTCCACGCCCTTGATCACCCGCGCCATGACGAGGCCGAAGGGGACGGAGCCCAGCAGGTAGGACGCGAGGATGGCGAGGACGGGCGCGAGCATGGCGGGGTCAGGCGACGGGGAACGCGGGGCGACCATGTTATTCCCGCTCGCTCCCGCGCGTACACTCGCGTCCGGATCCCATGGCCAAGCCCCCCCACAACCCCACCGACGACCGCCTGCCGCCCGGCACCCGGGTCGGTGTGGACACGGGGGGCACCTTCACGGACCTGGTACTCGCGATCCCAGGGGAGCCCCTGCGGATCGCCAAGGTGCCCTCCACACCCGATGACCCAGGCCGAGCCCTCCTGCAGGGGCTCGAGGAGCTGGGAGTCCCCGGCGCCCCGGGGGCGACCGTGGTCCACGGCACGACGGTCGCCCTGAACGCGCTCCTGACCGGGCGGACCGGCGCCGCGGCCCTCGTCACCAACGAGGGATTCGAGGACCTCCTCGAGATCGACCGGCAGGCCCGCCCTGACCTCTACGCCATGGAGCCGAGGCGCCCCGAGGCGCTCATCCCACGGGAGCGGAGGTTCGGGATCCGGCAGCGGAGCTGGCCCTCCCCGGGACCGGGCGGCGCCGTCGAGGAGGCCATCTGCCCCACCGATGAGGAGCTCACCGAGCTCTGCGACCGGGTGGAGGCGTCCGGGGTCCGCAGCGTCGCGGTCTGTCTGCTCCACAGCTACGCCGACCCCGAGCCCGAGCGACGCATCGCCCGCGCCCTTACGGACCGGGGCCTGGAGTGCACCACCTCCTCCGGGCTCATCGCCGAGTACCGCGAGGCGGAGCGCTTCTCCACCGCCGCCTGCAACGCCGCGCTGATCCCGGTGGTCCGCGCGTACCTCGAGCGCCTCGACGGGGCGCTGCCGGAGGCGAGGCTCGAGGTCCTCCAGAGCTCGGGAGGCGGCCTCTCCGCCGCCCGCGCGGCGGGCGAACCCGTGCGCGTCCTCCTCTCCGGGCCGGCGGGGGGCGTGGTGGGCGCCGCCCGCGCCGCCGCCGCTGCGGAGCTCGGCGCGATCGCCACGCTCGACATGGGGGGCACCAGCACGGACGTGGCCTTCCACTCCCCTGGCGCCGAGCTCGCGGGGCTCGCCGAGGAGGTACGGGTCGCTGGCCACTCGATCGCCGTCCCCACGCTGGACATGCACACGGTGGGCTGCGGGGGCGGGAGCCTCGCGCGGGTCGACGCCGGCGGGGTCCTGCGCGTGGGTCCCGAGAGCGCCGGAGCCGACCCTGGACCGGTGGCGTTCGGGCGCGGGGGGACCCACCCCACCGTGACCGACGCCCACGTGGTCCTCGGACGGATCGCGCCGATGGACGCGGCCGGCGGCTTCCTCGGAGGGTCCCTCGACCTCGACGTGGACGCCGCCATGACCGCCTACGATCGGCTCGGCGCCGCCCTCGGGGTGGACCGGGTCCAGGCCGCGGAGGCCGTCATCGATGCGGCCAACGCCTCCATGCGACGGGCGCTGGGCGTGATGACCATGCAGCGCGGTCGTGATCCCCGCTCCACGCCCCTGGTCGCCTTCGGGGGCGGAGGCGGGCTCGCGGCCGCCGAGCTGGCCCGGGGCCTCGGCATGCCCGCCGCCCTCATCCCAGCTTCGCCCGGGGTCCTCTCGGCCCACGGGATGACCCGCGCGGAGCGATCCGTCGACCGCTCCGCGTCGGTGCTACGTCCCCTCGCCGACGTACCTGGCGACGCGCGCTCGGCGCTCATCGAGGACCTCAAGCGGCAGGCTCGCGCCGCGCTCTTCGAGGGCGACCCCCTCGACCGGGAACCTCGCTACGAGGCCAGCCTCTCCCTGCGCTACCGCGGCCAGTCCTACGAGCTCTCGATTCCCGACGGCGAGGACCCCGAGGCGGCCTTCCACGGGGCGCACAGCGCCCGGTTCGGGTGGACCCTGGAGGGCCAGGAGGTCCAGCTCGTCCACGTCCGGGTGCGTGCGACGGAGGTCCTCGCCCCCGGCAGCGGTCCGGCGGCCGAAGGCCCCTCGGACCGAGGTCCCGCTCCGGTGGGGCAGCGCACGGTCGTGTTCGGCGGAGAGCCGCTCCTCGTCGACGTCCACCGGCGAGACCTCCTCGAGCAGGGAGCCCATATCGAGGGCCCGGCGATCATCGAGGAGTACTCGGGGACCACGGTCCTCCCCCCCGGGTCCGAGGCGCGCGTCGTCGGCGGCCTCGGCCTGTTGATCCAGGACCGCGAGTCCTGACCGCTCGCGGCCAGGCCACCACCATGAAGCTCCCCCTCTTCCAGATCGACGCCTTCGAGGAAGGCCCCTTCACCGGGAACCCCGCGGCGGTCGTCCCCCTGGAGGAGCCCCTCGACGACGGGCTGATGCAGCGCATCGCGGAGGAGAACAACCTCTCCGAGACCGCCTTCACGGCGCCGATCCCGGACGCGGAGGAGCCCTCCTTCGCGCTGCGGTGGTTCACCCCGACCACCGAGGTGGACCTGTGCGGGCACGCGACCCTGGCCGCCGCCGCCGCGCTGCGGGACATGGAGGCCCTGCGGGGTGCGAGCCTGGTGCACTTCTCCACCCGGAGCGGGCCGCTGGTCGCCCACCTGGAGGGCAGCGGGGAGGTCTCCATCGATCTCCCGGCGGCCCTCCCCGAGGCGGCACCAGGTCCGGGGCAGCTGGACGCCATTGAACGGGCCCTCGACGCACCCGTTGAGTCCGTCTTCCTTCACCGCTACGCCCTGGCCATTCTGCCCTCCGAGGGGGACGTGCGCGGGTTGAGCCCCCGGGAGGACCTGCTGCGCAGGGCCGAGATCCCGATCATCGCGACCGCGCCCGCGGACGCTGACGACGTCCACTTCGTCAGCCGCTTCTTCGCTCCCACCCTCGGCGTGCCCGAGGACCCGGTCACCGGCTCCGCTCACTGCCAGCTGGTCCCCTACTGGGCCGCTCGCCTCGGAGCGCGCGAGCTGGTGGCCAGGCAGATCTCCAGCCGCGGCGGGCGCCTGCGGTGCCGGCTCGAGGGTGAGCGGGTGCAGCTCGCCGGCGGCGCCCGGATCTACCTCAGGGGCACCATCGACGTCGGGTGACCCCCGCCGGGGTGCGCCGCGCGGAGCGGAAAGCAAAACGCCGCCCCGACCTGGGTCGGAGCGGCGTTCTGTTGGACGGTGGAGCGGCTGATGAGATTCGAACTCACGACATCAACCTTGGCAAGGTTGCGCTCTACCACTGAGCTACAGCCGCGTCGCGCAGAAGGATAGCTCGGGAGACGGGAGAGGCAACCCCGAGGTCCGAGAACCTGGGCAACCCCTAGGAGTTCGAGTCCTGGATCCTGCCCGCGACGAAGTCCCCGGCTGCCTGGGCCGCCTCCGCAAGGGTCCCACCCCGCGCCAGGCCGCACGCGAGGGCCGCCGCAAACCGGCATCCCGAGCCGCGGATCCCCTCTCCAGGGACCCGGGAGCGCTCCAGCCACACCGGCGCGCGGCCCGGTTCCAGGACGAGATCGCGGACCTCCTCCCTCCCTACCTCGTGGCCGCCGGTGACCACCACGCCGCTCACCCCCGCGCGCAGGAGGCGGCTCGCCGCCTCGGCCCGCGCCCCGGGAGAGCGGTCGATCTCCGCCCGATCGGCCCATGTGAGCTCCGCCAGCTCGTCGAGGTTGGGCGTCAGGATCGGGCCGGAGACCAGCAGGCTGTCCCGCGCCTGGACCAGCTCTCGGTCCGACCAGAAGCGGTAGCCGCTCGACGCCTTGATGACCGGGTCCACGACCGCCGGGATCACCCGCTCCCCGTGGCGTCCTCGGGCGATGAGCCGGGCGGCCTCCACGATGGAGGCGACACCGGGGAGGAGGCCGAACTTCATGGCGCCCAGTCCCCCGCCGTCGAAGTGCGTCTCCGCTTCCCCCGACCACATCATCCGCTCCTCGACCCGCCGCACCTCGAAGAGGTCCTGGTCGGTCATGGCGCTGGCGTCCTCATGGGCCGTGCACTCGAAGGTCCCTGCCGCGTCCCGGTCGGCGTCGAGGCCAGCCCCGCCGGAGGAGTCCACCCCCCCCACGAAGAGGACCTGGGGGAGGCCCGCTGCTTCTGCTCTGCTCATTGGCAGAGCCTATCCGACGCGGCGGGCCGGCACCTACTCATCCAGCCGTCGACCGTCGGGAGCCTCGGCCCCCTCCTCGCTCGACGCGGAGATGACCGCCAGCGCGTTCTTGAGGAGCCGTCGCTCGATGCTCCCGATGGCGCTCTGGCCTGGGTCCTCCATCGGGATGCGTCCGCCCGCGATGTGGCCGTGCCCGCCAAATGAGCCCTCGTCCCCGAGCACGCGCTCGATCAGGGGGTACGCCTTCCCGAAGGCGTAGTCCGTGCGCAGGGAGAGCACGTAGGAGTCCTCGAAGGCCCCCCCCGCGACGACCCACGAGCAGCCCTTCATCCGCAGGAAGAAGTCGGCCATCTCCGCCACGTGCTCGGGGTTCTCCACTCGCCCGAGCAGCGCGATGATGAGCGGGCCGTGCTGGCGGGCCGTGGTGAGGGCCTGGGCCACGTGCCGGTAGTAGCTTCGGGAGAGGGGCGGGTTGTCGATCGCGGCGATCTTCGGCCGGTCCCCTCGCCTGAAGGTCTCGATGTACGCCTCCTCGTCCAGGGGGGAGGCGTTCCTGGAGAGGTCGGCGGTGTCGTAGCGGATGCCGCAGAAGAGCGCCGAGGCGGTGCGCTGGTCGAGCTCGACCCCCGCGTCCCGGAGGTACTCGAAGAGGATCGAGGAGGTGGCGCCGAGGTCGATGTGAACGTCCTCATGGGCGATCCCCGCCGCGCCGTCCTCGGACTGGGGCGAGCGGTGGTGATCGAAGACCGCGACCACCGGCGGGGAGTCGGGGACGACCGTGTGCCGGAACGCCGGCTGGGTGTCCACGAGGAGCACGCCACAGAAGTCGCCGGGATCGGTGGACTCGTAGTCGGCGAGGTTCAGCTCCAGCGTCTCCAGGAGCGCGACGTTCTCCGCGCGGTGGACCTTGCCGTGGGTCGCGACCACGCACTCATGGCCGAAGCCCTGCTCGAGGAGGAGTCTCAGGCCCTCACAGGCCCCG
The DNA here is from genome assembly GCA_964511565.1 of uncultured Planctomycetaceae bacterium. GTDB lineage: Bacteria > Planctomycetota > UBA1135 > UBA1135 > Saltatorellus. The sequence continues at coordinate 1,472 of CAZEFP010000128.1, read as the reverse complement.
AGGGCGTCGGGGTCCGGCCCCATGTGGGTCAGGATCAGGAAGCGGCCGCGGACCTCTGGCGCGCTGGATCCGGAGCAGGCCTCGAGGACCGCGCGCAGGTGCGCCACCGGGGAAGCTCCCCCGAAACGCTCGGGCTCTCCGGGCTCCGGGGAGCTGGCTGCCCCTTCGGGGCGGCCGGCCGGCAGGGTCGTCGGGCCGTTGGAGAGTTCCGTCATGGCAGTGGGCGCTCGCCGAAGAGGGCGGGGCGCGACGGGGCATTATCGAGTCTTTCGGGGGCCATAGGCCATGGCCCTCTCCGAGAACTCCCCCCCCATCGACACTCAAGCGTCGGCTCCCAAGCGACTTACGCTTCAACACCGAACGGGGACCGTTGCGAGACGGGGCCCAGGGGTGCCTCCAGGGGGTGCCTGCGCCCCGTGGGCGCCTCGGAGCGGGATCAGAAGCCCAGCCCGAGGAGGAACTGCACGGAGGCGAGCACCTCCGGCCGACCGTGGGTCGGGTCCACGTCGACGACCCGGGCGCAATTCTTCGGGAGGTACTCGCTCACGAGCTTGAAGTCGACCTCACCGAGGCTCGGCGGGAGCCCGAACTCCGAGTCGGTGGCGTCCCGCAGGTGAACGCCGAGGGCCTTGCTCGAGAAGCTCTGGAGCCACGCCCCTTGATCAGGGATCCCCAGCTTGCCGCGGCGATGGATCCGGGCGGTGTCGTGCCAGTAGCCGACCTTGTGCGCCGCGAGGTCGTCGAGGATCCACTGCACCGCCTCGAACCCGAAGAGGTCGTCGAGGTCGTTGCCCGGTGCGATCGCGAACGAGGTCTCGGGGAACTCGTTGCGGAGGGTGTGGACCGACCGGCAGAAGTGCTCGATCTGGCGCTGCGACTTGGTCTGCAGGCGGTGGACGAAGTCCCGGGTGCGCTCCTTGACGATGTCGAGGTCGTCCACGTGGGTGTTGGCGTGCTCCTCGAGCAGCTTCGCGGCCTCGGCCTCGAGCTTGGAGTCCTCGACAGCGCAGCCCCGGAGGATGACCACCGGAGCCCCCAGGCTCTGTGCGAGCTGGACGTGGCGGCGCGAGCTGTTGAGCGCCATCTCACGCTGGTCCCCATCCATGCTTCCCAGCATGCTCCCCGTCATGGTCGGGGTCTTGGGCTTGAGCGAGCCGACCACCACGCAGGACATCTCGATCCCGGTCTCACGCCTCGCATCCTCCCAGCCACGGAGCTCGGGGGGCGTGGCGGACAGCCCGAGCTCGAGCTTCCGGAAGCCCATCGCCACCGCGGAGAACGCCTGGTCCTCGATGGACCGAAGCCGTGGTCCGTAGCACGACGTCGAGAGGACGAGGTCGTTGGGAATACCGGGCTTTGTCACGGGTGTGGAGGGAGGGCCAGAGGAGTGGCGGTGGGGGCTTCTGCTCGAAACGCTATCCGGCTGGGAGGCACCGGGTCGGAACTAGCGCCGCGCGCCGACGCCGGGAGGT
>CAZEFP010000127.1:0-8122 GCA_964511565.1 uncultured Planctomycetaceae bacterium | reverse complement strand
GAGCTCGCCCTCGATGGGCGCGACCTCGAGGGCGACCTGGCTGGCGCGCGGGGCGGCCGCGGGGTTCTCTGCGGCGGAATCCTCTGCGGCCGGCTCCTCGGGCTCGGGGTCGAGCTCGGAGGGGCCGTTGAGCGCCATGAGGTCGACCCACTCGGTGCCGCCGTCCTCGGTCATCCACAGCCCGCCATCATCGGTGCCCACGTACAGGATGTCCTGGCTGAGGGGAGACTCGGTGAGGGAGACGGCGCTCCCGCGGTCGGTGGCCGTGATCTCCGGGGAGATCCGGCGCTGGCCGGAGCCCTTCTGGACGGACCGGAACACGTAGTTGCCGGCGCTGTAGTAGATCTCGCTGTTGAAGTTCGAGAGCAGGAACGGGGTGTTCCAGTTGAAGCGGTACTGGACGTCCTCGCCCCGCCCCGCGCGCGGCTTGAGGTACCCGCCCTCGCCCGAGGCGAAGTCGCGCCGACCCATGCCGCCGTTCTGGCTCTCGTAGTACACGAGGTCCGGGTTGTTCGGATCGACGATGCAGCGAAAGCCGTCGCCGCCGCCCACGTTGAACCAGTCGTCGTTGGTGGAGCCGCTGTCGTTGGTCCGAGACGGGCCGCCCCAGGATCCGTTGTCCTGGAGGCCGCCGTAGACCATGTAGTTCATGCGGGGGCCGACGGTGACGTTGTAGAACTGCCCGATGGCCATCCGGTTGTGATGGTTCCAGTGGGCCATCCGGTCGTAGGTGACGTACACGCCGCCGTCGTTCCCGAGGATGATGTGCCGTCCGTCCGCGGGGTCGATCCACATGGCGTGGTGGTCCACGTGCACGTCGCCCCCGTGGCCGTCGTTGGAGAACGTGACGCCGCCGTCGCTGGACTTGTGGAGCCGCGTGCCGGCGACGTAGATGAAGTTCTCGTCGCTCGGGTCCACGCGGATCTCGCTGTAGTACATCGGGCGCGGGTTGAGCGAGTTGATGCGCTTCCAGGTGGTGCCGCGGTCCTCGGACTTGAAGATGCCGCCGTACTGGTGCCCATCGGGCCCCTGCTCCTCCTGGGCGTTGGAGCGCTGTCCGCCGAGGCCGATCCCGAACGGGCCATCGCGGCGACGCCCGTGCACGTCGAGGCGCTCCTCCTCCTCCTCGGGCTTGCGGTCGAAGGTGATCTCCATCTCCACGAGCTCGCCGTCGCGGACAGCCTCGATTCGGGCGGGGTCGCCTGCCACGTAGTCCCGTAGCACGCGCCGCAGGCGGGTCTGGTCGAGGATCGCCGTGTCGGCGATGCGGAGGATGATGTCGCCTTCCTTCATGCCTGCCGCGGAGGCGGGGGAGTCCTCGGTGACCGAGCGGACACGGGCGCCGAGGTCGGCGCTCTCGAAGGAGACGCCGAACCAGGCGGCGTTCTCAGGCTCCTGGGTGATCTGATCCGTCTCGACCACCGCGAACAGGTTGTCGGGCTGGGAGGCGGACCAGCACAGCCCGATGCGGCCGAGCTCGGTGGTGGGGAGCCCCTCGGTGAGGCGCTCCCAGGTGGCGCCCCCGTCCGTGGTGCGGTGGATGCCAGAGCCGTCGCCCCACTTCACCGCGGGGTCGTTGGTGTCGAACATGTCGCGACGCCGCTCGTAGCTGGCGATCACGATCGTGTCGGGGTCCTCGGGGTGCATCTTCACCTCGATCACCCCCGTGTCCTCGTCCACGAAGAAGACGCGCTCCCAGGTGAAGCCGCCGTCGGTGGTCTTGTAGAGGCCGCGCTCGTCGTTCGGGCCCCACAGGCGGCCGAGGGCGCCCACGTAGACGACGTCGGGGTCCTCGGGGTGCACGACGATGGTGCTGATCTGGAACGACTCGCCGAGCCCCGCGTAGCGCCAGGTCGCGCCGCTGTCCTTCGACATGTAGACCCCGTCGCCCCAGGAGACGGAGTTGCGCGGGTTGTTCTCGCCGGTGCCGGCCCAGACCCGCGTGGGGTCGGAGGGGGCGACGGCGAGCGCGCCCACGGAGGAGGTCCGCTGATTGGTGAACTGGTGCTCGTAGGTGACCCCGTTGTTGGTCGTGTGGAGGACCCCGCTGGCGGCGGTGGAGATCCAGTACTCCGAGGCGTCGTCGGGGTTCACGGCGATGTCCGTGATGCGCCCGCCCATGTTGGCCGGGCCGATGGAGCGCCACTTGAGCGTGTCGACCCAGTCGAGGGGCAGCTTGCCCTCGACCTTCGTGGGGGCTCGCTCGGGGAGCTCCCGCTCCGGCTCTTCCGCCGGAGCCTCCGCCTCGGGGGCCCCCTCGGGGGTCGCCTCCTCCTGGGGAGACGCGCCTGCGAGGGTGGCGACGGCGAGCGCGGCCGGCAGCGCGGCGGCGCTGGAACGAAGGAGCGGCCCGCGCGCGCGCGCGAGGGAGCGAAGGTGGAGGACGACGTTGGAGAGCATCATGTCTGGGAGGGGGTGGCGTCGCCACGGGGGCGTGGCGAGCGGCCTGAAGGACGATAACCGTCCTTCGACGGTGCTGGCGTTCGGGTTCTGTGGCGTGCGATCAGATCGAGGCACCGACGGGCGGACAGTTGCGTTCAGGGGCCTGCGCGGCAAACTGTCCGTCGGGGTCGAGGGCGGCCACGGCTTCCTGAGCCCCGCCCCGACACCCTCATCGACCGTCCGGCTGGATCTCTTCACCCTCCCGCCGATCGGCCCCGAAGCCACCCAACTCCATGGCCCGCCAGACCATCACCGGCCTCCTCTTGGCGGCAACCGCGCTGCTGCAGGGGTGTGTGAGCGGCCCTCCCGAACTGACGCCTGCCGGGGACACCGCGGACCGGTCGGCGACCGCGCCGACCGCCACCGCGCCGACCGCCTCGGGTGCCGGGGAAGCGACGGAGCCCGCGCCCGTGTCGACGCAGCGCTCGCCCGAGCCGGCGGAGCCCCCCGCCGCTGTCCCTGACCCCGCGACGGCCTCGGTCCCCGCAACGGCCTCGATCCCCGCGGCTCCCGCGGTCACGGCCGACCCCGAGCCCCTCGCTGAGCCCAACCTCGCTGAACTCGGCGCTGGTGCTGCGGATCCTCGGGTCCTCCCCGCGCAGCCGCAGGTGGCCGCGGACCAGGGGGAGCGTCCCGAGCCGGCGCGCGCCATTCAGACCTCGGACGGCCAGAGCATGGTGTTCGACGTCGAGGGGCAAGGCCGACCGGTCGTCCTCATCCACGGCTGGTGCGGTAACGCGGCCCAGTGGGCGACCACGGCCGGGTGGCTCGCACGCTCCTATCGCGTGTACTCGGTCGACCTGGTGGGCCACGGGGCCTCGGCTCCCCGGTCCCGGTCCCGTTGGACCATCGCGGCCTACGGTGAAGACGTGGCCAGGCTCCTCGAGCGCGAGGGGCTGCGGGACGCCGTGCTGATCGGCCACTCCATGGGCGGGCCCGTGGCGCTGGAGGCGGCGGTGCGCGCTCCCGACCGGGTGGGCGCCATCGTGGGGGTCGAGTCCCTGCACCGCCTCGCGGGCGAGGCGGACCCCGAGCGCATGGCGCCCTACGTGGCCCGCTTCAAGGAGGACTTCCCGGCGGCCATGGAGGAGTTCGCCGGAGCCCTGGTCCGCGCGGAGACCGCGCCGGAGGTCCGTGAGCGCATCCTCGCGGACTCCGTCGAGTGCGACCCGCAGATGGCGGTGGCCCTCGTGGAGCACTTCGGGACCTACGACCCCAAGCCCGCCACGCGGATCATCGACTGCCCGGTCCGGTGCATCAACGCCGAGGCGACTCCCACGGACGTGGCCGGCAATCGCGCGCTGCTGCCGTCCTTCGACGTGGCGCTGGTGGCCGAGACCGGCCACTGGCCGCACCTCGAGTCGCCCGCTCCCTTCCAGGCCGCCCTGGAGCGCCTCCTGGCCGACATCGCCCCCGTGCCCGACCCCGGCTCGGAGGCAGAGATCCTCACCCTGGGGCCCACGATTCGCTGTGAGGACGTCCAGGCGACCCTCGAGTTCTACACCGCGGGGCTGCGCTTCGAGGAGGTGGAGTGCGAGACCGGTGAAGGGCGAGCATCGGGGGAGGCGATCACCCTGAGCCGTGACGGCGCAACGGTGGTTCTGCAGTCGCTCGCGGGCCTTCGCGAGGACCTGCCGGAGGTGAACCTCCGGCCCGGGCCGGCGATCCTCCGCCTCGAGGTCACCAACCTCGCCGCGGAGCTCGCGGCCCTGGGGGATGCCCTGCGGATCGTCGTCCCCGAGCGGCGTCTCGCCAGCGGCGCACGGCAGGTGGTCATCGAGGACCCTGCTGGCTCCCTGGTGATCCTCCGACAGGCGCGAGAGCGGCTCTGAGCCTCGCCGCAGGCGGTCCGCGCCGTGGACGGCTCGCGTCCGTTCAGTCGAGGATCGGCAGGCTCGAGAACGCCTTCACCGCGAGCCGCTGGGCCAGGCGGCCGGCGACCTCCCGCAGGGCGTCGGCGGATGCGGACTCGCCGTCTCCCTTGGCCGAGACGATGGGCTCGCCGTCATCCCCACCGACGCGGACGCCCGGGTCGATGGGCACCTGACCGAGGACCGGGAACCCGTGGGTCTGCCCGAGCCGCTCGGCGCCGCCCGACCCGAACACCTCGAAGGTGGAGCGGAACTTCCCGCCGGCCTCGAGCTGGACCTTGGCCGTCTCGGTGCCGAGCTGGAGCTCCACGGTGGCGCCGGCCTCGCCGCCCTCGACCGTGCCCTCCATGACGAGCCCCGACATGTTCTCGACGATGCCGAGGATCGGCACGTCCACCTGGCGGAACATGGAGATGGCCTTGGTCACGTCGTACGCGGCCACGGCCTGGGGCGTGGTGACGAGCACGGCCCCGGACAGGGGGACGACCTGGGCGAGGGAGAGCTGCGCGTCCCCGGTCCCGGGAGGCATGTCCACGAGGAGGTAGTCGAGCTCCCCCCAGACCACGTCCGTGAGCATCTGCTGGATGAAGCTGTGCACCATCGGGCCACGCCAGATCACCGGCTGATCGTCGGGGACCAGGTAGCCGATGGACATGGTCTTCACGCCGCGCCGCTCCTTGGGCACGAGCTTGGTCTTGCCGTCGACCTCCGCCTGATCCGGCTGGCCCCCGAGCCCCATCATCATCGGGACGTCGGGGCCGTGGACGTCGCAGTCCAGGAGCCCGACGCGGGCCCCGGTCTGGGCGAGGGCGCAGGCGAGGTTGACCGTGACCGTGCTCTTGCCCACGCCGCCCTTGCCCGAGGAGACCGCCACGATGTGGCGGACGTCCTTGGCCGCGTCCCGGGGCGGGCCGCTGGGCCCCTTGACCTCGGCGGTCATCTCGATCTCCACCGAGGTGACCCCGTCCAGAGCCTCGATCAGGCCGCGGGCCTGGTCGCGCATCTGGTCCTTCACCGGGCAGGCGGGGGTGGTGAGGTTGATCACCACGTCCACTGCCCCTCCGTCGCTGACCTCGCAGCGGGTGATGAAGCCGAGCTCGACGATGTCCTTGCCGAGGTCGGGGTCGATGACGCCGCGGAGGGCTTGGAGGACGGCGTCGCGGGTGGGGGCGGGGTGGGACACGGGGAGCTGGGGGCGGGGGGAGAGGCGCGGGGCGCTCGGGTTGCGGCGCACCAGCCTAGGCCCGGCGCCGGGAATCTCAACGCGGCATCCGCTGCCCCGGGCGGATCGCCTCGAGATCACGCCCCGGGCCCGGCCGCCGCGGGATATCGTGCGGCCAGCATCGCCCATCGCGCCCCATGACCTCCACCCCCCGCCCCGCCGTCTGCCTCCTCTCCGGGGGCATGGACTCCGCCGTGGTCCTCGCCGAGGCGAAGGCCATGGGCTTCGACGCCCACGCCCTGTCGTTCCGCTACGGCCAGCGGCACTCCTGCGAGCTCGACGCCGCGGCGCGCGTGGCCCAGGAGCTGGGCGCCCGGGACCACCGGACGGTCACCGTGGACCTGTCGGCCCTGGGGGGATCGTCCCTGACCGATGACATCGTGGTCCCCAAGGACAGGGACCACGACGAGATCGGCCAGGGGGTGCCGAGCACCTACGTGCCCGCGCGCAACACGGTGTTCCTCTCGGTGGCTCTCGGATGGGCGGAGGTGCTCGGAGCCACCGACCTCTTCGTGGGCGTGAACGCCGTGGACTACTCGGGGTACCCCGACTGCCGTCCGGAGTTCCTGGCTGCCTTCGAGGCGCTGGCGACCCTGGCCACGGCGGCGGGCGCCGAGGACGGCCAGCGCTTCAAGGTGCACGCCCCGCTGATGGAGCTCTCCAAGGCGGGCATCGTCCACCGCGCCGCAGCGCTCGGGGTGGACCTCGGCCTGACCCACACCTGCTACGACCCCGTGGAGGTGCCCGGCGCGCGGCCCCTCGCCTGCGGTCGGTGCGACGCCTGCCAGCTCAGGCTCGCGGGCTTCGCCGAGGCGGGGCACGCCGACCCCATTCCCTACGCCTGACGTCACGCCTCCACCGAGCACCCAGTCACGCCCCCCATGAGCGACACCACGAGCGACCCGCGGTCCGTCCCCGAGCCGGTCTCCGCTGACGACCCGCGCCTCTCCGCGCTCGCGTCGCTGATCGCGATCGTCGACCGGCTACGAGCCCCCGACGGCTGCCCCTGGGACCTGGAGCAAACGGAGGCGTCCATGGCCCCCTACGCGGTCGAGGAGGCCCATGAGCTCGCGGAGGCCATCGCCGAGTCGAGCGCCGAGGCCGCGGCATCGGAGGCGGGGGACTGCCTCACGGTGCTCATGCTCATCTGCCGGATCGCGGAGCAGAGCGAGCGCTTCGACCTCGGGGCCGCGGCGCGCGCCGCCACGGAGAAGCTGGTGCGGCGGCACCCCCACGTCTTCGGGACGGCGACCGCCGGGTCGGCCGGGGAGGTGCTGGAGTCGTGGGAGGAGATCAAGCGCCGTGAGCGAGCCGACGCAGCGGAGGACACCAGCGCCCTCGCCGGCGTGCCGAAGGGGCTCTCCTCGCTGCACCGCGCGAGCCGCGTTTGCCAGAAGGCCGTGGCCGCCGGGTTCCACTGGGAGGATGCGCGGGGGGCGCTGGGCAAGGTCGAGGAGGAGCTCGAGGAGCTCATCGAGGTCCTGCCGGAGGCGTCCCTGAAGAGCAGCGCGCGCCCCGAGCTCGCCGCCGATGTGCGGGAGCGAGTGGAGCACGAGCTCGGCGACCTCCTGATGGCGTCGGCGTTCCTCGGCGGGTACCTGCAGCTCGACCCCGAGGCCCTGTGCCGCTCCGCGCTGGCGCGCTTCGAGGCCCGCTTCCGGAACATGGAGGGGCAGTTCGAAGGCCCCCTCAGCGAGCGGAGCCTGGAGGAGATGATGGCCGCCTGGGTGAGGGCGAAGGGCGAGCTCGGCGGACGGGGGTGAGCTCCGCTCTGCGCGGTGACGCTGGAACCGGAGCGGCGCCGAGGGCAGGGTAGCCCGGGCCGGTGTCCCACGGGATCCCCCCGCGGGCGCCGGCAGAGCCCGTGCCACCATGAAGCGACCCCACCTCCGCGCCTTCTCCACCGGACCTCTCCCGCTCGCGCTCGGCCTCCTCGCCGGACTCGCGGCCTGTCAGCTGCTCGCCGTCGAGGCGCCGCCCGAGCGCAACGCGTACCGGAGCGATTGGACCGAGCATCCGGACCGCGTCTGGATCGGGCGCGATCACTGGGCGAACCGGCTGCAGGACTGGCGGCTCGAGTCAGGGGGCGCCGTGTGCGTGGAGGCCCGCCCCCGCTTCGGGGTCCGGACGCTGCACCTGCTCACCCACTGGCTGGACGCGGACCGCGAGGGCTCGTTCCGAGCGACGGTCCGAATCAGCGCGGAGGAGGGCGACCGTGCCGGGAGCGCCGCTGGCTTCCTGGTGGGGGCGGGCGGTGCCGCGGTCGACCACCGCCTCACCTCCCAGGTCCACGGGAGCCCCGCGGAGGACGGGGGGTACCTGCTGCTGGTCGACGGGGAGGGACGGCTCTCCGTCCGCGACTTCGAACGGCCGGTGGACGGCGGCGGGCTCTGGTCCATGAAGACCAACCATGAGCTGGACGCGCTCGCCGTGGCCGAAGGCGTGGCCTACGACGGGGACGGCTTTGGGGCGAGCGGGCCGCGGCCCGTCGAGCTCGACGTGACCGGCGCCCTGTTCGACGGCCGCCGGACCGTGACGGCCGCGGTCCGCGACGTCACGTCGGGCGCGGTGCTCTCCACCGCCAGCT
>CAZEFP010000126.1:0-8124 GCA_964511565.1 uncultured Planctomycetaceae bacterium | reverse complement strand
TCGACGCGGAACCGAGCCGGATCGCGGCGCCTTATGACGCCGAGCTCGCGGGCGCGAGCCCGTCCCGCCGGCTGCTCGGCATCGTGACGCCGGGGATCTGGACGTCGCTCGCCGGCTCCTGGATCGCGGTCTTCGCCCTCTCGGTGCGTGAGCTCGACGCCGCGGTGCTCGTCCCCGCCGCCAACGACACCGCGATGTTCCGGGTCTTCAACGCGGTCCACTTCGGGCGCGATGACTTCGTCTCCGCCCTGTCCCTCCTGGTCGTCTTCGCGATCCTCCTCCCCGGCCTCCTCTGGACCCTCTTCTCCCGGCGCCGCCTCCGCTTCCTCCCATGAGCACCCCGAACCAAGACGCCATCGCCATCCGCGGCCTGACCGTGAAGGCAGGGGCCAAGACGATCCTGGGACCGGTGGACCTCGACGTTCATGAGGGCGAACACGTGCTGCTGGTCGGCCCCTCCGGCTCCGGCAAGAGCACCCTCCTCCGGGCCATCGCGGGCCTCGAGACCCCGGCTGCGGGAGAGATCCGGCTGTTCGGGAGCGTGGTCTCCGCGATGGGCAGCGCCCCCACCCCACCCCAGGATCGCGGCGTCGGGCTCCTGTTCCAGGGGGGCGCCCTCTGGCCGCACATGACCGTGCTCCAGACGCTCCTCTTCGTCCTCAAGCGACGCGGCCTGACCGGCGTCGACGCCGCGGACCGCGCCGCGGAGCTCCTCGAGCTCGTGGACCTCACGGGGATCGACGGCCAGAAGGCCCCGACCCTGTCCGGAGGCGAGGCCCAGCGGCTCTCCCTTGCGCGGGCCCTCGCGAGCGAGCCCCGCCTCCTGCTCCTGGATGAGCCCCTCGGCCCGCTGGACGCTCCGCGCAGGGCCGCGCTCCTCGACCGCCTCTCGGACCTCGGGAAGCGGCTGGGCCTCACGACCCTCCACGTCACGCACGACCCAGGGGAGGCGGAGCGTGTGGCCTCGAGGACGGTCTCCATCAGCGACGAGGGCACCCTCTCGGCGGTGAGCGGCTGAGCCTCACCCGGGCGCTCTGACGCACTTCACGTGAGCGGCAGAGGTCTTCCCTTTCCTCGCGTGACCCCATGCGTACCCTTGGCCTAAGGAAAGGCATGCGTATCGCCCTCGGAATCATGGTCCTCGTGCTCGCGAGCTGGTTCTTCTCCGCCCTGGTCGGCACCCCGGAGGAGACGGCGAGCGCTCAGACGCCAGCGGAGTGGGTCTCCTCCGAGCAGTGCCGGGAGTGCCACTCCCAGATCTGGGACGAGTGGGCCGCGTCGCCCCACGCGAACTCGTGGCTGAACGAGGACGTGCGCGTCCAGTCCGACCAGTTCGCCAACAAGGACTGCATCGACTGCCACGCGCCCCGGCCCATCTTCGAGACGGGCCTCGGCGAGCGGGTGTTGCCCCGCTCCGCGCGCCGGGCCGAGGGCGTCGACTGCCTGACCTGCCACCTCCTCCCCGACGGGAAGATGGCGGGCAAGATCGACAACCCCCGCGCCGCCTGCCAGCCCACCACCCGGCGTGAGCTGCAGCGGGTCGAGATGTGCTCGGGGTGCCACGATCAGCACAAGACCGTTCAGCAGTGGAAAGCGACCCCGTTCGCGGAACACAACGAGGGCTGCATGGAGTGCCACATGCCCTACCGCGACGGCACCCCCAAGAGCGGCCGCTTCCACACCATGCCCGGCGGCCACTACATCGAGATGGTGCGGTCGGCGGTGACCTTCATGGGCGAGCGTGACGACGCGGGCGTCCCGTCGGTCACCATCACCAACGTCCGCGGCGGCCACTCCTACCCCACCGACGAGCGCAGCCGCGCCTCCGACATCTGGTGGCGGCCGCTCCCTGCCGACGCCGACACCCTGAACGAAGCCGGCGTTGCTGCGGGCGGAGGGCCCTGGCGACACCTCCACCGGATCCGCGATCCCTACCGGCACGAGAAGGACATCGAGAGCACCCTCCTGCACTTCGGCGAGAGCCGGACGCTGGCGATCGAGGACCCCGCAGCCGACGCCGGGGTCGAGGCGGTGCTGGTCTACAAGCGCTCGCCCTACTACCGCGACCCCGAGACCGGGATCGCCCGGGAGATCGACGCGGTGACCGACCCCTTCGAGGACGCGGAGCTCGTCCACCGGGTGAAGGTGGGGCCCCGATGAGGGCCCCCGCCGCGCTCGCTCTGCTCTCGCTCCTGGGGTCCTGCGGCCCCGGCGAGCAGGAGGCACCGAGCGCGGGCCCCGGCACCGAAACGCCCGCAGCCCGTCCCACCCGCGACGTGCTCGACGCCACCCTCGCCGAGCTCGGCGTCAGCCGCCGTGAGGGGGTGCTCAGCGCCCGGGAGCTCCGGGGGAACCGCGGGCTCCTGCCGGGCGAGCTCGAAGGGCCTGAGGACCCCGCCTCCCCCGGGAACGAGGCCGGGTCCCGCGCCGCCGGTGACCCGAGTGCCGAACCGCTCGACCCGGAGATGATCGAGTTTCGGGACGGCCTGGTGGGCATGGTGGTCAGCGACGGGCGCTACCTGGAGACGGCGACCGGGGACGTGGTCGCCGCGTCCGCGGAACTGGCGCCAGCCCTGGCCGCGGGGCTCCGTGAGGCCGATCGCCCCGCGGACGAGCTGAAGGTCCTCGTCCAGTTCGCGCGCTCGGCTCCACAACCCGACACCGCGGCCGCGCTGGTCGAACTCGCTGCGGGGCACGATGACGCCACGGTGCGCGCCTTCGCATCCTGGGCGCTGGTCCCCGCCGCCGGGCTGGAGGAGAGCGGGGCGGCCGTCCCGGCGTTGCTCCGCAGGCTGAAGTACGAGAAGGACACCACGGCGCTGCTCTGGGCGGCGCGGGCGCTGGCCGCGTACGGGAACCTCAGCGGCCTCCGCACGCTCTCGAACATCGCCAGCGCCGGAGTCGAGGCCTCGGACGCGGCCAACCAGCAGCTCTACGAGGTGGTCCGCCTCTCCCTCGAGCGTGATGAGGTCACCGCCGAGGACGCCGATCGTCTGATGGCCGACTGGGAGGCGGGGCGGCGAACCCGCCTGTCCGCGGCGCCGGAAGCCCTGCGCGCGGAGGTCTGGCGCCTCGTCTCCGACCTCTCGGGGGAGCACTTCCAGCTCCGCGGCGTCGACGACGCTCGGTTCATCCTCTCGCGGCTCGGTCCGTGGGCAGCGGCCGAGCTGGGGGCCGCCTTGGAGGACGATGACGAGTACGTCCGGCTTCACGTGGCGCAGGTGCTCGAGCGCATGGGGCCGCGCGGAGAGGGCGCCGCGCCGAGCCTGGAGCTCGCTCTGCACGACTCGAGCGACGGGGTGGCCGGCGCCGCGGCCGAGGCCCTGGCCTCGGTGGCACCGTCGACGGCCGGCGCGCCGCTGGCCGCCCGCCTGGCTGAAGCTCCACCCCACGAGGTCCGCGTCGCCCTGATCAGGGGCCTGGGCCGGACCCAAGCGGCCCCGGTCGAGCTGCTCCTGGCAGCCTTCGAAGAGGAGGGCGCGCCTGCCGACCTTCGCCTGGCCGCGGCCGAGGGGCTCATGTCGGCTCAGGAGGCACAGGCGTGCCTGCCCTGGCTCGCGAGCGCCATGACCCGGCGCTTCGGCGATCCGGCGGGAGCCGAGGCGCTGGTGGGCCGTTGGCTCGCGGGGGTCGATGGGCAGGACCCGGACCTTGGGCACTGGGCCCTGCTCCGCCCGCTCTGGGAGGACCTCGGTCCCCGGCAGGCCATCATCCATACCGCCGAGCAGGCCAGGGAGCGGCGGGCCGGCCGCGCCCAGCTGCTGCTGGACCACCTCCGGGACCTGCCGGGGCGCTAGGGACGACGAGCGCGACTCAGCCGATCGCGAACAGGCAGGAGGCCACCACGGCCATCCAGAGCAGGCCGTTCACCGCGAAGATCAGGTCTCCGCCGAGGAGCACCTTGGTAGGGCTGCCTCCGGCCTCCTTGCGCGTCACCATGAGCAGGTACCGGAACAGGCCGAAGACCACGAAGGGCACCGTCCAGACCAGGTGGTTGTCCTCACCGAACTTGGCCGCCGTCTCCTCGTCCACCGTGTACATGGAGTAGGTGATGATCGCGCAGGCGGCGAGGACTCCGGTGGCCTGGTCGAGGAACTCAGGGGTGTACTGGCCCAGGTTCTTGCGGTGGCTCGCCGCCTCCTCGCCCAGGAGGTCGATCTCCGCCCGCCGCTTGCAGAAGGCCAGGAAGAGCGCGAGGAAGAGCGTGCTCAGGAGCAGCCACTCGGAGATCGGCGCCGCGGCGGCGTAGGCGCCAGCGGTCACCCGGAGCATGAAGCCGAGCGCGATGAGGAAGGCGTCCACGATCGCGATCTGCTTGAGCTTCAGGGAGTACAGCAGGTTCGAGACCATGTAGACCCCGACCACTGCCATGACGTTGTCGCCCCCATCGGGCGTCGAGACCGACGCGAGCCACAGCGCCCCCGCGACGCAGCCCGCGCTGAGGGCGAGGGCCTGGGGGATGCTGACCTCCCCCGCTGCGATCGGTCGCTTGCACTTCTCGGGGTGCAACCGGTCGGACTCCACGTCCATCACGTCGTTGACGAGATAGATGGCGCTTGCACCGAGGCAGAAGGCCGCCGCGGCCACGAGGACGCGCTCGATGCGATCCACCTGGGAGGCCGCGTCCACCCCGACTTCCCCCAGGGCGAACACTAGGGCCGCGAGGACGAAGACGTTCTTCACCCACTGGTGCGGGCGGAGCGATCGGATCAGCGCGAGGGGGTTCATCAGGTGGGCAAGGGGAGGTCCTCGAACGAATCCCCCTCCGCTCTCATCGGAGGGCGCCGCGCCCCCACCGCACCCTCCGCGCCCAAAAACCGACCGTCTGTCGTCTCGATCCTGGCCACCCCCACGGGCCAGGGACCGCCGCCCGCCTACTTGGTGAGCGAGAGGGCCTGGAGGCCCTCCACCGGCGAGTCGGAGCCCACCGGAATGAAGGTCACCTCCTCGCTCTCATCGAGAAGGCCCTCCGCCTGGACGTCGATGAGCTCGAGGGCGCGGACGTTCAGATCGTCCCAGAGCACGTTGGTCGTGGTCTCGTGGTTGCCCTCGGGGTCGTTGTCGTCGGCGACCAGGGCGATCTTCCCGCGGCCGTTGAAGCCTCGGAGGGGCTTTCGACGCTGGTCGCGACCGGCGTAGGCCGACCAGCCCCCGTCGATGGCGTCCCGGTTCTCCGGGAGGAACCAGTCCTCGGTGGGGATCCCGTCCTGCCCCGGAGTCAGGAAGTTGAGCTGAACCGCCGGGCAGGTCAGCGTCTTGGTGTTCTTGACCGACGGCTGCCAGACCTTGTCGGTGATCAGCGAGGCGAAGAATCCGACCCCGGACTGACCGGGGATCTTCTGATACTTGGTCTCGTACTCGAGGAAGCCCCGCTTGATCTGCTCCAGGTTGGCCCGGCACGCCGTGGACTTTCCCTGGCCGATGGCGGAGATGACGTTCGGGATCACGAACGTCGACAGGATGCCGATGATGAGGATCACCGCCAGGATCTCGATCAGGGTGAACCCTGCGCTGCGGCGGGGCGTCGGGATGTGGGCTGCAATCTTCATCGTGGGTCGGGGAGGGTCTGGGGAGGGGTACCGCGTCACTTCCGTCCGGTCACGGTACCCGCCAGGATGCGTCTCAGGCCAGGGCAGCCGCGGCGTCCTTGAGGGCGTCGACCTTGCTGGTGGCCTCCCAGGGAAAGCCGGGACGCCCGAAGTGGCCGTGGGCCGCCGTCTGGCGGAAGATCGGTGCCTTGAGGCCCAGGGCGTCGATGATGCCCCGCGGGGTCAGGTCGAAGACCTGGTCGATGGCGTTGCTGATGGCGTCCTCGGAGACCTTGGCCGTCCCGAAGGTGTCCACCCGCACGGAGAGGGGCTTGGCCACGCCGATGGCGTAGGAGAGCTGGACCTCGCAGCGCGTCGCGAGCCCCGCGGCCACGACGTTCTTGGCCACCCAGCGGGCGGCGTACGCCGCGGAGCGGTCCACCTTGGAGGCGTCCTTGCCGCTGAAGGCGCCGCCGCCGTGCCGGCCCATGCCCCCGTAGGTGTCCACGATGATCTTGCGGCCGGTCAGCCCGCAGTCGCCGTGGGGTCCACCGATGACGAACTTCCCCGTGGGGTTCACGTGGAAGATCGTGTCGTCGTCCAGCATCCCCGCGTCGATGACGGGGCGGATCACGTGCTCGATGATCTGAGCCTTGATCTCGGCCAGGACCTCGGCCTCCTCGGACTTCCCGTTGACCTCGGGGTCGTGCTGGGTCGAGATCACGACCGTGTGGACGCGCACGGGCTTGTCCCCGTCGTACTCCACGGTGACCTGACTCTTGGAGTCCGGGCGGAGCCAGGGGAGGGTGCCGTTCTGGCGAAGCTCGGCCATGCGCTCCACGAGCCGGTGGGAGAGGTGGATCGGGAGGGGCATGAGCTCCTCGGTCTCGTCGCAGGCATAGCCGAACATCAGGCCCTGGTCGCCGGCGCCCTGCTCCACGTGGAGCCCCTTGTCATCGTCCACGCCCTGGGCGATGTCCGGGGACTGGCGGTCCAGGGTCACCATCACGGCGCAGGTGTCCGCGTTGATGCCGAAGGCGTCGTCCGTATAGCCGATGGACCGCAGCGTCTCGCGCACGATGTCCTGGTAGTTCACGATCGCCTTGGTCGTGATCTCGCCAGCGATGACGCAGACCCCGGTGGTGACCATGGTCTCGCAGGCCACGCGGCTCGCGGGATCCTGATCGAGGAGGGCGTCGAGGACGGCGTCCGAGACCTGGTCAGCCACCTTGTCGGGGTGGCCCATGGAGACGGATTCGGACGTGAAGAGGCTGCGTGACATGGAGTTCTGAGGGGTGCGGTCCGGGCGACTGAAGCCCGACCGGGTTGGGGCGAGTCCCGCGATGCCATCGCGGGGGAGAGAGAGCCTACCGTTCGGGCAACCCTCAGGCGAGCCCGATACGGGCGCTGAGGGCCTCCAGCGTCGCCACTGTCGCACCCCTCTCCGCCCGGAGCGCCTTGCGGCCCGCCTCCCCCATACGCTGCCTCATGCCTGGATCGCTGGCGAGGGTTCGGAGCGCCTCGCCGAGGGCGTCGGCGTCCGTCACCCTCAGGGCCGCCCCCGCGGCCTCCAGCATCTGGGTCTCGTTGAGGAAGTTGTCCACGTGCGGCCCATAGACCACCGGGACTCCCTGGGCCGCCGGCTCCATCATGTTCTGCCCTCCGTGGGGGATCAGGCTCCCGCCGATGAAGACGGCGTCCGCCACCCCGTACAGCTCCTCCAGCTCACCGATGGTGTCCACCAGCAGCGGTCGGAGAGGATTCGCCGGGCGCCCCTGGGCGCGGAGCTCCGAGAGGCGCTCCGGGGCATGGGCCGCGACTCCATCCCTCGAGAGCGCCTCCTGGACGGCCTCCGCCCGCTCCGGGTGCCGGGGCACGAGGATCAAGCGGGCACCTGGCAAGGCCCCGCGGGCGGCCTCCACGAACGCCTCCTCCTCCGGCTCGTGGGTGCTCCCGGCCACGATGACGAACGGCGCCGGCGAGACGTCCGCGATCCCCACCTCCTCGCGCAGGCGCTGCAGCCGAGTATCCGCGCTGGAATCGCGCGCCCCACGGAGCCCGTCGACCTTGACGTTGCCGGTCACCAGCACGCGATCGGGGGACCCCGCCAGCGCCGCGAAGCGTGCGGCGTAGGCCTCATCCTGCGCCGCGAAGAGGGAGATCCGGCCGAACTCGGGCAGGGCTCCGAACAGCTGGTAGCGACGGAAGGACTGCTCGGTGATCCGCCCGCTGACCACCGCCACAGGCGCGCCGCGACGGTTGGCCGCCCGCAGGAAGCACGGCCAGGCCTCGAGCTCCACCAGCAGCACGAAGTCAGGGCAGACGCGCCGCCAGAAGCGCGCCACGAGGGGGGCGAAGTCGAACGGATATCGAACGACCTCGATGTGGGGGAACAGCTGCCGCGCCACCTGCATCCCCGTGTCGCTGAAGGCGCTGACCACCACCTCGTAGCGCTCCTCGAGGGCGTGGACGAGGGACTGGGACGCCTTGATCTCCCCCACCGAGACCCCGTGCACGAGGACGCGCCTGCGCTCCGGCCCGGTGGGCGAGAGGCGGGCGAGGCCGAAGGTGGAGAGGGACAGCGCCTTGCGCGCCA
>CAZEFP010000125.1:0-8179 GCA_964511565.1 uncultured Planctomycetaceae bacterium | reverse complement strand
GCCACGAGCTGCTCACGAATCGTTCGATCTGGCGGGTCTTCCCGACGGTCGCCTGCGCCACCTGGGTGGACGGAAAGACGGTCCTGGTCGGCGACTCCGCCCACACGGCGCACTTCTCCATCGGCTCCGGCACCAAGCTGGCGATGGAGGACTCCATCGCCCTCGTGGACGCCCTCGTCGCTGCCCGTACGGGGGATGACGACGCCGACGTGGCAGCGGCGCTCGCCAGCTATCAGGAGCGGCGGAGCGTCGAGGTCCTCAAGACTCAGAAGGCCGCCCAGACGAGCCTGGAGTGGTTCGAGCACTCTGGCCGCTACATGAAGCAGGACCCGGTCCTCTTCACGTTCAACCTGATGACGCGCTCCAAGCGCATCACCTACGACAACCTCGCCCTCCGCGACCCCGCCCTCGTGGACGGCGCGCGCCGACGCTTCATCGAGCTCGAAGGCGGCGACCCCGATGTGATCACGCTCCCCGCCTTCACGCCCTTCCGCGTGCGAGAGGTGGAGCTCGCGAACCGCGTGGTGGTCTCCCCCATGTGCCAGTACAGCGCGGCCGAGGGAACCCCCGTGCGCTGGCACGACGTGCACTACGGCGCGCGCGCTGTGGGCGGCGCTGGCCTGCTCTTCACCGAGGCGACCAACGTCTCCGCCCAGGGCCGAATCACCCACGGGTGCACGGGGATCTACACGGACGAGCATGAGGCTCGCTGGAAGGAGATCGTCGACTTCGCGCACCAGCACTCCAATACCAAGGTCGCCATCCAGCTCGGTCACGCCGGGCGCAAGGCCTCTTACTCGCTCCCCTGGGAGGGCGACGCGCCGCTGGAGGATGAGACCGCCTGGCCGACGCTCGGTCCGACGGACGCCCCCTTCCGGCCCGGCGCCCCCGCCCCGAAGGCCATGGACCGGGAGGACATGGAGGCCGTGCTGGCGGAGTTCAAGGAGGCCGCCGAGCGCAGCGTGCGCGCGGGCTTCGACGTGATCGAGGTCCACGCAGCCCACGGGTACCTGCTCTCCAGCTTCCTCTCCCCGGCTGTGAATGATCGCACCGACGAGTACGGCGGCGATCGGCTGGAGGACCGCGCGCGCTTCCCCCTGGAGGTGATCGACGTGGTCCGCAGGGTGATGCCGGAGGGCATGCCGCTCTTCCTCCGGCTCTCGGCGACGGACTGGTTCCATGAGGGTGGCCAGACGGTCGAGGACTCCGTCCACTTCGCGCGCCTCGCCAAGGGGCACGGCGTCGATGTCATCGACGTCTCGAGCGCCGGCAACGTTCCCACCTCGCGCCCGGTCTACGGACGCATGTACCAGGTCCCGTTCGCGGAGCGCATCCGATACGAGGCGGAGGTCCCGGTCATGGCCGTTGGCGCGATCCAGGGCATCGATCACGTCAACACGATCCTCGCGTCCGGGCGGGCCGACCTCTGCGCCATGGCCCGGCCGCACCTCGAGGATCCACACCTCACCCTGCGAGCCGCGAACGACGCGGGTGAACCCGGACAGCACTGGCCGGTGCAGTACGCGGCGGCCCGCCGTCGACCGCGAACCTGACGTCGCCTCAGCCGGAGGCGGTGGCGGTGGCACCCTGGCGGGGGATCACTCGGACGCCGAGCCGCGGTCGTAGCGCAGGCGGACGTTCTGGCGTCCCATCTCCTCCAGCCGCGCCTTGTCCTTCTTGAGGCCGAGGTTGTGCGCCTTGGAGACGACGCTCTTCACCGAGCGTCCGAGCTGCTGCGCGATCTGCAGGTTGCTCTCACCAGGGTAGAGCTGGCGCAGCGTCTGGAGCTCGGGCTCGGTCCAGCGCGGCATGCGAGTCCGCTCATTGCCGCTCGACTTGCGCCGCATGTACGCCTTGTCCTTCGACAGGCAGAGCCGCGCGGCCTCGGCCTGGATCCGGTCGAGGGTCCGCCCGTAGATGATGGCGAGGTCCTCGTCGGCGCGGGTTCCGAACTGGCGCTTGAAGAGGATGAGCTCCGGGCCGGAGAGCGGCCGGTCCTCCAGGGTCGTCGCGAGCTCCACGAGCTTCGCCTCGAGGTCCTCCACGGTCCGTCCCAGCATCCGGGCGAGCAGGGCCGTCTCCACTCCACCGAGGTACCGGCGCAGGGTCTCCACATCGTCGGGCGACCATGGGCCAGAGACCGGCTCGCGGGAGAGGATCTCCTCTGCCTTCGCACGGATCTCCTCCGCCGAGCGCCCGAGTTCACGGGCGAGGAATGACTGCTCCTTCTGGCCGAAGGAGCTTCGAAGCGCGTCAAGGTCAGACTCTGACCAGGGTTTATCCTGAGCCAGGTCGTGCGGAGAGTTTGATTGGCCTGTGGTCACGGTCGATCAGTGGGGTTTCGCGCGCTGTCCGGATTGTATCAAGACTGGACACGGATACCCCACCTCATCCGTCTCCTGGGGCCGCTCCTGAGACCGCCTCCAGCATCTCCTCCCGGAATCGCTCCCGCACTTCGTCGAGGAGCGCCCGGACCTCTTCCACCGTGGAGGCGGCCCGGACGGCCTCCGCGAGGCCCCTGGCGTCCGCCATGGTGGTCCGGCGGACCGCGAACTTGAGTGCCGAGAGGAAGTTGGGGGCGACGCTGAGGGAGTCGAAGCCCATACCCGCCAGCATCATCGCGACCGCCTCGTCCCCGGCCATCTCACCGCAGACGCAGGCGCTCTTGCCCGAGCGGCGGACCGCATCGCCGATCGACCCGAGGGCTCGGATCACGGCCGGGTGGAAGGGCTCGTAGAGGCTCGAGACGAACACGTTGTCCCGGTCGACCGCCAGGAGGTACTGGACCAGGTCGTTGGTTCCGACGCTGACGAAGTCCACCAGGTCGAGGACCTCGTCGAGGACCCAGAGCATGGACGGGATCTCGATCATGACCCCGACGGGGATGTCGCTTGCGACATCGTACCCCTGGGTCGCGAGCTGCTCGCGGGTCTCGTCGAAGATGGCGCGGACCGCGCGGACCTCTTCGAGGGACGTGATCATCGGTAGCAGGACCCGGACCTCGCCGTGAAGGCTCGCCCGCATGATGGCGCGAAGCTGCACCCGGAGCAGGTCCTGCCACTCGAGGGTGATGCGGGTCCCTCGCCAGCCGAGCGCCGGGTTGTTCTCCCTCGGCGTCTTGAAGTACGGCAGCTGCTTGTCGCCGCCGATGTCCAGGGTGCGGATGACCACGTACCGATCGCCCATGGCATCGACCATGCGCCGGTACAGCCGGTACTGCTCTTCCTCCGAGGGGAAGACGGTCCGCTCCATGTAGAGGAACTCCGTCCGGAGCAGACCCACGCCGTCACACCGGCGGTGCTCGAACATCTCGAGGTCGCGCACCGACTCGAGGTTCACGAGCACGGAGACCGTCTCACCGTCGAGGGTCACCGCGCGCTCGGTGGCGTGTAGCGCGAGCGCGGCCTCTCGTACCGAGCGCTGGGCGAGGCGCAGCTGGAACTCCCCCTCCGAGGCCTCGTCGGGCGCGAGCGTCACGGCGCCATTGTCCCCATCCACGAGGACGGGCATGTTCTGCTCCAGCCGCGCGAGCAGGTTCGGGATCCCCACGACGCAGGGGATGCCGAAGGAACGCGCGAGAACGGCTCCGTGGGAGAAGCGGCCTCCCGCCTCGGTCACCACCGCGATCACCCGATGGCGCGGGAGGAAGGTCACGGCCTCGGGGGTCAGCTCGGCCGCTGCGATCACCACCCGATCCTCCGCCTGGGAGATGGTCTCCTTGTCCGAGCGCATGAGCGCCGCGATGACCGCGTGCCAGGGTTCGCTGATGTCCGCGGCGTACCCTCGCACCGAGTCCCCCTCGAGGCGCCCCATGGTCTCCTTGAGCCGATCGATCAGCCGCTCGACCGCCGCCTCAGCGTTGATCCGCTCCTCGCGAATCGTCCGGTCGACCTGCTCCCGCGCTCCGGGATCCTGGAGGATCATCTGGTGGACGCCGAGGATCCCTGCGTCCTGCTCGCCCACTGCCTTCGCCACCTCCGCCTGCCGCACGCCGAGCACGTCGATCACCCTCGCGATCGCGGCGTCCAGGCGCTCGACCTCGGCGTCGATCTCCCCCGAGCGCAGGGTCCAGATGGGCGCTGAATCCAGCCTCGCGCGCACCACGTGCACGGGGCCAAGGCCCAGTCCGGGGGAAACAGAGAGTCCTTGAATGAGAGCCATGGCAATGAAGAGCGACCGCCGACCTGACCAGGCAGGACCGGTCCAGGGCGCTTCAGGGGCACATCTTACGCCCTCACGGTGTGTATCGGTCGCGGATGGGGTCTGGGTCGAGGCCACCCGCGAGGGACCGCCAGCGGACGGATCTGGCTGAGAGCAGGAAGGTGTAAAGCTCTGCCGCGAAGTGAGTCGAATCCCCCTGTGCGCCGTCGCGCCCATCTGCGTCGACGGACCACACCCGAGGATCATCCATGCAGCGCCACGCCACCCATTCGATCTCACCTCGTACCGGTTCGTCCGTGCCCTATGGCAAGCCCAGCCGACCCAGCCTGATCGGAAGAGCGCTCCCGCTGCTCTTCGCCTCGGGCGGCGCCGCGATGATCCTCGTCGCGCTCGTCACCGCCTTCGTCCCGCAACTTCCCGAGGCGGTCTCTCCCGTGCTCGACCTGCTCGCCAGGGCAGGGCTCGACAAGGGACCGCTCGCGATGTTCGGCGTCCTCACCATCGGCGTCTCCCTCGCCATGCAGCGCAGCGGTCCGAGGACCGACACCACCAGTCAGCGCCTCGCGGAGCAGCTCGAGCGCGAATTCCAGGCCGTCGAGACGCAGTTCCGGGAGGCCGGCGCCACCGCCGAGATGCTGCGCCAGGACATCCTCACCCTGCAGCAGACGGTCAAGAGCGGCTTCGAGGCCACGGCGACCTCGACCTCCTCCAGTCAGGAGGCCAGCAACGACCGGATCTTCCGCCTCGCGGCCAGCCTCGACCAGCTCGGTGCGCTGGTGGATCGGCGGCTGGACCTCGCCCACGAGGAACTCAAGGCGCTCATCTCGGCCTCGGAAGAGCGAGCCCGCGAGGCCACCGACCTGCTGATGAACCGCCTGGTTCCCGGCGGTGACCTGCCGCTCCCCAGCGAGCCGACCATGGAGCCCGCGAGGGAACCGATCTACGGCGGGAGCTCGAGGGAGGCCATGGCCTCCTTCATGAACGACCTCCGCTCGCTGCCGAAGGACCTCATCGGCGGAGCGGACGAGCTCGAGCTGATGGCGAACGACGAGGTCGGGGCGGAGCTCCTCTCCCATGCCGACCTTGAGGCGACGGCCGCGCTCTCGGACGACGAACTCAACCCCACGGGCCTCGATTCCGAGGACGGGTTGAGGCTCATCGACCAGATGGAGCAGGCCTCGTCCTCTCCCCCGCCCGAAGGCGGGCAGAACGAGGGCTGCTGAACCCGGCCGAGCCGAGCGACGGAGACGTTCGCTCGGCCCCCCCCGGGCCCTCCAGCATCACTCCTCGCCCGGAGCCTCCGAGCCCTGGGCCTGAGCCCCTGACGTCGGCGGGTCCTGCGGCGCAGCGCCCGGCTCCTGAGCGGCCGAGGGATCGGGCCCCTTGTCGGGCTTCTTGCCCTTGGGGCCCTTCTTCTTCGCCGGCTGGGGGTCCTTGGGCGGCCCCTCGTCCTTCTTGAAGAACTGAGCGAACGGGTTGCTGCTCAGCTTGTCGCTCTGGGCGTTGATCTTCCGCAGATCGACCCGCTCCCCGCGTTCGAAACGGCCGTCATCACGGCCGCCTCGGCGCGGACCACCGCGACGGGTCCCCCGCCTCGACGAGGTGGCTGCGCCAGCGGCCCCGTCGCGTCGCCAGATGCGACCCGCCGGCCCCGTGGGCTGATCCGAGCCGCGGGCGCCGCGGCCTCCCCCACGACGCCGGGTGCTTCCACCCCGCCGCCGGGCGCCGCGGTCCTGGCGCTCCTCGTTGGGCACGTCCTTCAGCGACAGCGCGAGGCGGGAGGAGTTCCCCTCCACGATCTTGGCCCGGATGGTCGCCCCGATGGAGAGCAGCTCGCGGGCGTCCCTGATGTACCGGGAGGCCAGCTGTGAGATGTGGATCATCGCGTCCTGCTTCTTGCCCACGTCCACGAAGGCTCCGAAGCTCGCCACGTTGGTCACCACGCCCGTGATCACCCGGCCCGGCTGGAGCCGGATCGGGTCGGTGGACTCGGAGATGTACTCCGGGACGTGGTTGCGACCCCGCGGATCACGGCCCGGGAAGCTCAGCTCCCGCATCAGGTCGCGCCAGGTGAACTCGTCGACGTCGAACGTCTGACGCCGAAGGCCCTTCGTGGCCCCCGGTCGCCCGAGTGACTCCCCGACGGATCCGCCGCTGCTCTCCAGGAGCTGCCGCGCGAGCTGATACTGCTCGGGGTGCAGCGACGTCCGGTCGAGGGGCTCGGAGGACCGACGCATCCGAAGGAACGCGGCGACGCTGGTCCACTGGGCCTCGTCGAGGATCCCCTCGGCCCGGATGGCCTCGCGAGACTCGATGTCCCCGGCGTCCCGTCGATCGGCCAGGCGCTTGGCGGATTCCTCATCCAGCCCGGGCAGGTGCTCGATGATCGAGCGCGGGGCCGTGTCGAAGTCGCAGCCCACGAACGCCACCGCGGACTCCACGGCGTCCTGCAGCACGCGACGCAGGTTGGCCTTGCTGACGAGGCGCTGCTCCGCGCCGAGGCTGAGCTGCTTGGGATCGACCTTGAGGAACTCCGCCATCGGGTCCTGCAGCCGCCGGCCCATGCTGATGGCGAGTCGAAGCCCGATGCTGCACTCGGCGAGCTCCGCGCGGGCGCGGGTCCCGTTGGCGTAGCTCGAAGCGCCAGCGTCGTTGACGACCATGACCGGGGTCGCCGCGTTCGCGGCACCCAGTGCCTCGCGCAGCCGATGTCCGGCAGCCCGCGACGACTTCCCGCTCCCCACCGCGATGGCGGCGGCGCCGTGCTGCTCCACGGCGGCGGCGACCTCCGCCCCGATGGCGGCGGGTTCCTTCTCACCGATCTCGACCTTCACCTCGGCGGCCAGGTCTCCCTGGGCACCGAGGAACGCGAGGGTGATGTCCCCCTTCGCGCTGACGTCCAACCCGGCGACGGGCACCCTCCCGAAGAAGGGCGTGAGGAGGATCTGGCGCAGGTGGGCGCCCAGGAACCGGAGGGCCTCGGCGTCGCTCCGCTCCTTGAGCTCGAGGCGGATGTCCTCCTCGATGACCGGGAGGATCCGCTGGGCGAGGGCCTTGCGCGCGATGTCATCCAGCAGCGGCTCGTACTCAGGACGGGTGTGCTTCCCGAGCGCCGAGCGCACGCGCCCGACGACCTCCGAGGGGTGGAGCTCGATCGAGGTCGAGATGACCCGCTCGCTCTGGGCCTGGCGGATCGCGGTGAGCCGATGGCCCTGGAGCTGCCGGAGCGGCGTCTTGAGCTTGAGCAGGTTCTTGTGGCGACCCGCCTTCTTCTCGTCCACGAGGGCCCGCGCCCGGAGGACGCCCTTCTTCCGCATCACGCGGCGGACGGTGTCGCGCAGGCGCGAGTCGCGGCCGAGGCGGTCGGAAAGAATGCGCACGGCGCCCGCGAGCGCCTCCGTCTCCGTGTGCACGCCCTTGTCGGGGTTCACGAATGGCGCGCAGAGCTTGGAGAGCTCGGCGGTGATGACCAGCGCCTCGGGCTGGGGCGAGGGGGCGGGCGCGGGCGTGGCCTCTGCCGCCGGGACGGTCTCCGGCGTCGCCGCCTCTCCCTCGGTGGTCGCGGACGGAGCCTCGCCACCTTGGTCCTGGGCTGCCGCCTCCTCGGGGGCGGCGGGCGCCTCGTCGGCGGGAGCCGCCTCCGCTGCCTCGGGCTCGCCGGCCGCTGCGGTCACGGGCTCTTCCGCGGCCACGGCAGCCTCGGCTGCACTGCCGTCCGATGTGCTGCCGTCCGATGTGCTGCCGTCCGATGTGCTGCCGTCAGGTGCACCGCCGTCGGGCGCGCTCTCTTGGGGTGCGCTGTCCTCGGGAGTGCTGTCCTCAGGAGTGTTTTCCTCGGGAGTGCCTTCCCCCAGCTTGGCGTCATGCCCCACGGTGGGCGGCCGATCCTCGTCAGGATCGACCTCGATGCTCGCCGCGTCGCCGGGCGCGGGCGGCTCGACCGCGGCCTCCGCCTCGGCGGCGGACGCGTCGGCGTCGATGGAGGGGGCGGGCTCCTCGGGGGCCTCAGCGGCGGGCG
>CAZEFP010000124.1:1672-8185 GCA_964511565.1 uncultured Planctomycetaceae bacterium | reverse complement strand
CCCGCCCGCCGGTGGGGTTGATTCGGGGGGTCCGCCCGAACTCCGTCGTCAGGAGGACGAGGGTCGTATCGAGCAGGCCGCGGTCGTCCAGGTCCGCGATCAGCGTCGCGAAGGCCCGGTCCACCGCAGGGAACTGGCGGCTCATGCCCCGCGAGATCCGCTGGTGCATGTCCCAGCTCCCCAGGCTCACCGTGACGTACCGCACCCCGTTCTCCACGAGCCGCCTGGCCATCAGCAACCGCTGCCCGGCGCCCCCGCGACCGTAACGGTCCCGCAGCTTCTTGGGCTCCTCGTTCAAGCGGAAGGCGCTCTTCGCCGAGTCCGACTCCAGGAGGGCGTAGGCCCGCTCGTAGAAGTCGCCCATGGCGCCCACCTCGTCCACCTCGACGGCGTCGAGGAAGGGACCGTTCACGTCCTCCAGCATGGCGCGGCGGCGCGCGAAGCGTTCGCCGTCCACCCCCTTCGGCAGGTCGAGGTCGCGGACCTTGAACGATCCCGAGGCGGGGTCCCCCCCGAGCCCGAAGGGGGCGAACGAGGAGGAGAGGTACCCCGGACCCGCGTACACGCTCGGCGGCCTCGGCACGCACACGTAGGCGGGCAGGTCCCGCTGCCCCCCGAGCTCGTGGGAGACCACGCTCCCCATGCTCGGATAGACCACCGCCGGGCTCGGCCGGAACCCGGTCATCATGTTGTGCACGCCCCGCTCGTGCGCCGCCTCCCCGTGGGTGAACGAGCGCACGACGCAGAGCCGGTCCGCCACCTTCGCCGTCTCCTTGCAATGGCTGCCGAAGCGCACACCGTCGAGCGCGGTCGGGATGGCCTTCACGTCGCCGCGATAGGCCAGCGGCGAGTACGGCTTGGGATCGAAGGTCTCCTGGTGCGCCAGGCCGCCGGGCAGGAAGATCTGAATCACCGCCTGGGTCCGGGGAGGAGCCGCGCCATCCAGCCGCGTGGCGGCCCTGGCGAGCTCACCGAAGCCGAAGGTGGAGGCGACCCCTGCGCGGAGAATCGCGCGACGGCTGGGGCGATGGACGTTGCTGCTCATACGTGACCTCGACAGGGTTCGGGGAGGCCGGCTTCGGGCACCGGGCGCCACATCCTGATCATAGGGCCGCCCGGCGAGTTCAGGCGTCCGGGCCGCCCGAGCGGCGCCAGACGGCCATTGCGTCGCCGTCCCCGTCTTGCCAGCATCACCCCGGCGGACCGCCCGCCGCCCTCCCTTGGAAGCTCCGCGTCGCACCACGCACCGCACGACCTCGGCTTCTGAGTCCGAATCCGGCGAGCGCCCGATCCGCCGCGCTTCCCTGGATCCGCCCGGAGCCCCGCCCGATCACGCTCCCCTTCGGCCCCGCGCGAGGGCGACTGCCGCGGCGCTGGTGGCCCTGAGCGCGGGCGGCATGTGGGTCGCGCTCTCCTTGCCGACGATCCGGTACGAGACGCTCGGCAGCCCTGAGGAGGTCTACTCGATCCTGGGCGGCATCCAGGCCCTCTGGGAGGACGGCACTCCGTTCCTCGGCCTGATCGTCTTCGCGTTCTCCCTCGTGCTCCCCGCGTTCAAGCTCGGCGTGGCGGGCACCATCGTCTCGCGCGGCAGCGCCACCCCCTGGAGCGCCCGTTGGATCCGCCGTCTCCACGCGGCCGGCAGGTGGTCCACCCTCGACTTCTGGGTCGTCGGCCTGTTCGTGAGCGCCATCCAGCTGGGGGTCACCCGCAGCGAGACGCGCCCTGGCATCCACCTGTTCCTGCTGGCCATGCTCGCTGGCATCCTCGCCACGCGAGTGATCGAGCGCGACCTCGGCCGCCCCATGATCACGCCCCGACCACCGCGCTCCCGCCTCGCGTGGGTGAGCGCCCCGGCCATGGGACGCGCGGTCCATCTGCTGGGCGCCCTCTGCCTGCTGGGCGCGCCGACGCTGACCCTGCTCTCGGTCAGGAAGGGCATCTTGAAGGAGCACGCTTTCTCCCTGGAGGACGCCGTTCTCGAGCGAGGCGCGGACGGAGAGATCTGGCTCGCCGGTGGACTGCTCGTGTTCATGGTCCTCTTCCCGCTTGCGAGAGCAGCCGTCGCAGGGATGGCGCATTGGGCGCGCGGGCGCCCAGCCCCCCGCCTCCTCGGGCTCGAGGCCGAGCTCGGCAGGTGGTGCATGCTGGACGTGCTCGCGCTGGCCCTGGTCATCGTCGCGTCGAAGCTCGAGGACCTCGCCACCCTCTCGATCGGCCCCGCCGCCGGGTTCGTGGCTGCCGCGGCAGCGTTCAAAGCTGCAGATGCGGCCCTGCTCCGACGGCGCGTGGAGGCCGCAGCATCCCCCTCCAACGTCCCCCGCTGAGACGGTGCCTTGCCGAGAGGGGCTCCGCAGACACCTGACGGACGCATTGCGGCCCGGATCCATCAAGCAAGGTCCGTCGCCCCGGCCCACCGAACGCCCGGGAGATACCATTCAGTCCATGCGCGCGGTCTGTATCAGTCTCTCCTTCGCCTGCCTGGCCGGGAACGCCGTAGCGTCTCCCTCGCCCGGCCCGCTACCTGCTCAGGGATCGCAGCCCAACGTGGTGGTCCTGCTCGCCGATGACCTCGGCTACGGGGACCTCGGCTGCTTCGGGGCGCCGTTGATCGCGACCCCCCGGCTGGACGCCATGGCGAACGAGGGCGTTCGCATGAACTCCTTCTACGTTCAGCCCAGGTGCTCCCCCACGCGCGCCGCACTCCTCACCGGACTGACGCCCCAGCGGCTCGGGATCTTCACCGCCCTCTCACAGTGGAGCGAGTACGGCCTGAGCTCGGCCGAGACCACCGTCGCGGAGCTCATGGCGGGGGCGGGGTACCGCACCGGCTACTTCGGGAAGTGGCACCTCGGTGACTCCCCCTCGCAGCTGCCGGGGGGGCAAGGCTTCACCCACTACCTGACGAGCCCCTGGGGGCACCTCGCGGAACCGAACGCCTACGTCGATTCCTAGCGGGCCGAGTGGGAGTGGGAACCCGACGCCAGGATGAGCACCGCACGCTACACGGCGCGGACCCTCGACTTCATCCGGGACTCGAACGAGGTCGAGAACCCCTTCTTCGCGGTGCTCGCCTACTCGACTCCCCACGTCCCGGCCATCGCGAGCCCGGCGTTCGACGGGGTCAGCGCGGACGGCCGCGAGTACGGAGACGCGGTGGAGGAACTCGACCACAGCGTCGGACAGGTCCTCGACCTCCTGGACGCGCTCGAGATCAGCGACGAGACGCTCGTCATTTTCCTCTCGGACAACGGGCCCGCGGGGCCGGCCAATCCGTACCAGGCTGGCTCGACCGGCGGACTCAGGGGCGCCAAGGGAAGCACGCTGGAGGGAGGCATCCGCGTCCCCTTCATCGCCCAGTGGCCCACCAGGATCCCCCCGGGCCTCACCCTCAACGACCTGGGCGCCGACGTCGACCTGACCCCGACCATCCTCGAGGCGGCGGGCATCACCGCGCCGCCCCAGCTGACCTTCGACGGGGTCAGCCTGCTCTCCACCATCACCGGCGGCCCGCCTGCCCTGGCGCGCCCGCTGTTCCGCGGCGCGGGCAACTCCATCGACGCCATCCGCTACGGGCAGTGGAAGCTCCGCCAAGGCGAGCTCTACAACCTGCTGACGGACCCCACCGAATCCACGGACGTCGCGAGCCAGTACGCGGGGATCGTGGCCCTGCTCCAGAGCGACCTCGACAACTTCCGGGCCAACGTCTCCACGAACGCCCGCTCTCCGGAGCCCCGCTCGACCTTCATCGCCAGCTGGAGCCCGGACCTCGGCCTGCAGTCCCAGGGCGCCCTCTCCCTGGGCCAGCTCTGGAACTCGCCCCAGCAGCCCTATCCCACCTGGGAGGTCATCGACCTGGACCCCGCGGCGGACTTCGAGGTCGTGCCGCGCACGGGTCCTGGGCCCAGCGACCTCTCCCCGACGGTGATCCGCGCCGGGAGCCCCAGCACCCAGCTTCGGCTCACCCGACGAGGCCTGCCGGTCGACGCGCGCCGCGCCTTCAGCGTGGCGCTCTGGACGAGGAGCATCGAGGCGCAGCCGCAGACGGAGCTCGTGCTCCTCGACGCCGGCGACGCCAGCGAGGGCCTCTCCATTACCGTGGGCGACGGCGGCGTCCTCGGTGACGACGGCGCGGCTTCCCTGGCCGACGACCTCAGGGTCCGCCTGCGCGGCGCCCAGAGCGGGCAGAGCACCACCGCGACCGTGGACCTGCCCGGGTCCTGGACCGATGAGCTCGTCCACGTCCTGGTGACCTACGACGAGGCGTCCGACCTGGTGATCTACATCCAGGGCTCGGAGGTGGTCCGGGTCCCGGCTCGGTCAGGGGAGATCGGCAACCTCGACACCGAGGATTGGTCGCTCTTCGGACGGGTCGGCGCCCTCGGGGGCGCGGGCGGTCAGGGCCCCGGCCCCTTCAACGCGAACTCGTGCATCGGCGAGCTCGGTGGCGTCACCATCCAGAGCCGCGCCATGTTCCGCCAGGAGGTGGAGCGCGACCTGTGCCGCCACGTCAAGTACTCCTACTGCAGCTCCCGGCTGAACAGCGTCGGCGAGTTCGCCGAGCTGGACCTCGCGGGCCGCTTCTTCCTGGAGGCCGACGACCTGCGGATCCGCGTCAGGAACATCCCCGCCGGCACCTTCGGCTTCCTGCTGGCCTCCCAGGGGCAGCGACGGCTGCCGGTAGCGAGCGGCTACGTCTGCGTCGACAGCCCCCTCTTCCGGATCAGCAACCAGATCTCCCAGGCCGACGCCACGGGGGCCGTGGATTACACGCTGGATCCCCAGCTCGCGCCCCCGGCCCTGGACCTCCAGAACGCCCAGTTCATGAACTTCCAGTACTGGTATCGAGACGGCGGCGCCTCCAACTTCACCAACGCGGTGAACGTCATCTTCTGCCCCTGAGGGGCGGTGGTGTGACTCGATGGGAGACCGGGCAGCGGCCCGCACGGAGACTGAGGGCCACAGTTGCACTGCGACGCAAGTCGGGCAGGTCGGGCAACCGATAGCGATCGGGTAAACCCTGCTTCGCCTCCACGATGTCCAACCTCTTCTCAGAAAAGACCGCTCCTGTGGTTCGGGTCTCGAGCGAGACGAGCCCCGAGATCCAGGGCTGCGTCGTCGACGCGGCGTTCGCCCGCGTGCATGTGATGTTCGAGGGCCCTGATCTGCCCTCCTACGCCATCACCGACTCGGTCGACCTGAGGTTCTGCTCGAGCGGTTCCATCCAGGGTGTCGAGGCGCCTGGGCGAATCATCGAGCGGCGCGAGCTGAACAGCGCCCGGACCTACGTCATCCAGGTGCCCCCGGAAGTGGCGCGGAGGGTCCTGCAGGCCGAGGGCCTTCGGAACGACTTCCGCCTCGACACCGCGCGCCACTCCCAGGCGAGTGCTCGCCTGCGGGTCCGTGGCGGAGACTGGGTGAACGTGATCCTCAAGAACATCTCCATCTCCGGCGCGGCGGTCCTGCTGTCACCCCGGGAGGAGGCCGCCATGGCATCGCGCCTGGAGGCGGAGCTGGAGCTCTGCCTGGGCGAGAACTGGACCCACGTCCTCCCTGTCCGGATCGTTCAGCGACGCCTCGAGGGGCCGCGCACCAACTGCGGGATGGTCTTCGAGTGGCCGGCCACCAACGGCCTCGCCGAGGTCGAACGGCAGATGCGCTCCTGGATCCAGCACGAGCAGGTTCGCGCACGGTCGGACCGCGCGCGCTCGGCCTGACGGGCCGCGGGCGGGCCGCTCCACCAGCGGCGAGAGCCACGGAGCGTCCTTGCCCTCGAGGACCGAGCTGTGGTGGACTGGCTCCCCCGACGGAGCCCTCCGGCGGGCCTCCGTCCAGCGATGCCGCAGACCACCCCGTTCCACCCCCGACTCGACGGCCTCAACCAGACGGGGATCTGGAAGCTGTGGGCCGGCTACACCGTCGCGCCGGCGTACCAGCACTCGGTCTCCACCGAGTACTACGCCATCCGGAACTCCGCGGCCCTCCTGGACACCTCGCCGCTCTTCAAGCTGCGCTTCGCGGGGGCCGGCGCCGAGCGGTTGCTGCGCCACGCCATGGTCCGCGACGTCGGCGCCGTCTCCGATGGGCGAGCTCAATACACCTGCTGGTGCGATCGCCGCGGCTTCGTCCTCCAGGACGGCGTGCTCCTGCGCCTGTCGGCCGACGAGTACCTGCTCACCGCCGCCGAGCCGACTCTGAAGTACTTCCGTGACCTGGCCAGCGAGCTCGGCGTTCCCCGCGGCGTGGTCCAGGACGTCTCCCTGGACTTCGGCATCCTCGCCCTCCAGGGCCCGCTCTCACGGCGGATCCTCGCCCGGCTGACGGGCGACGTCGAGGACCTGGGGTACTTCGGCGTCACCCGCTGCGCGATCGCGGGCTTCGAGGTCCTCGTGTCCCGGACCGGGTACACCGGGGACCTCGGCTACGAGCTGTGGATCCCCACGGAAGGCGCCCTCCCCGTACTCGACGCCGTGCTCGAGGCTGGCCGAGGCGACAACCTGACCATGATGGGTA
>CAZEFP010000124.1:0-1662 GCA_964511565.1 uncultured Planctomycetaceae bacterium | reverse complement strand
GCCCTGAAAATGGCGCGGGTCGAGGCCGGGCTTCTGCTCATGGACGTGGACTTCCACTCCTCGCGACACGCGTGGGTCGACGAGCAGCGCGAGACCCCGATCGAGCTCGGCTGGGGGTGGATGTTGCGGAACCTGGAGGCGGGGGACCGCGACTTCGTGGGGCGCGAGGCCATCGCCGAGGAGCTCGCCTCGGGGTCATCGCGCTGGACCACCACCGGGCTCTCGATCGACGTCCACGACTACGAGCGCGTCCACGACGAGGCGGGGATCCTCGCTCCGCGCCACGAGGTCTACCGGGAGACCACGATGAGCGTCTACCGGCGCAGCGAGACCCCCTGGGACTACGCCGGCTACGCCACGAGCTTCCACTACTCCTCGCTGCTGCGCCGCCCGCTCGCCCTGGCCAAGATCCCCCTGGACCTGGCCGCCAGGGGCACGGAGGTGGAGCTGGAGCTGACCGTCATCCGGCGACCGCAGAACGTGCTCGCCCGCGTGCACGGCGGACCCTTCTTCAATCCGAAGCGCAAGACCGCGAGCGCGGACGAGGCCCTGAAGGTATGAGCACCACACCCCAGAGCCAGCCTGCCCGCTACGACGCGGTCGTGATCGGCGCCGGCCACAACGGCCTGGTGCACGCGAGCTACCTCGCCCGAGCGGGAATGAAGACGCTGCTGCTCGAGCAGCGCCACCTGGTGGGCGGCGCGGCGATCACCGAAGAGCTCCTGCCGGGCTACCGCTTCACCACCTTCTCCTACGCCATCAGCCTCCTGCGGCCGGAGATCGTGGACGACCTCGACCTGGTGGAACACGGTCTCATGGTGCTTCCCCTGGCCAACACCTTCCAACCGGGCCTCAACGGCGAGTACCTCTCCCTCGGCCCCGACGCCGACGCCAACTACCACGAGATCGCGCGCTTCTCGGCGGAGGACGCGGAGGCCGCCCGGGACCTGGACCACCTGATCGCCCGGCTGTGCGTGGCCCTGAAGCCCTGGATGGACCGGATCCCCCCGAACGTCCGCAGCGAGGACCCCGCCGACCTGGAAGCCCTCGCCGAGCTCAGGGAGTTCATGAACGGCCTGGACCCGGAGGTGCGGGAGCTGGGCGAGAGGTTCGCGTCCCGGAGCGCCGCGGAGATCCTGGACGAGACCTTCGAGCACGACCTGGTCAAGTCGCTCTACGCCTCGAGCGGCATCATCGGGAGCATGGTGAGCCCGCGGGACCGCGAGTCCGGGTTGGTCTGGCTCTTCCACAAGATGGGCGAGTACGACGGCTCCCCCGGCTCCTGGGGGTTCCACAAGGGAGGGAACGGCGGCTTCACCCAGGTCCTCGCGCGGGCCTGCGAGTCGTTCGGCGGAGAGATCCGGACCGAGGCCCGTGTGCAGCGCGTGATGCACGAGGACGGCGTCGTCCACGGCGTCGAGCTGGAGAACGGAGAGCGCATCGAGGCCCCCGTGGTCGTGAGCGCGCTCGACCCCCGCCAGACCTTCACCCGGCTGGTGGACCCGGCCGACATGCCCGCCGACCTGATCGAGCACCTCGAGCGCCAGATTGCAAACGCGCGTGACGGCACGCTCGCGCTGCCCGCACCGCCTCGCGCCTCGCAAGCCTTCTTCCACGCCAACCGGCGCGTGTGTACGGACTGGTATGGCCGCATTCGCCTCA